>SCTG01000068.1 GCA_004298335.1 Nitrospirota bacterium | reverse complement strand
CGTCGGGTCCCGCCGCCCCTGCGACTCGGAGGCCTTGGCCACCTCGTCGTAGCTGATGAACTTGGCCATCCCCTTGTCCGCCGCCACCTTCGTCAACGCCGACGTCAGGGTCGTCTTGCCGTGGTCCACGTGCCCGATCGTCCCCACATTCACATGCGGCTTGCGCCGCTCATACTTCGCCTTCGCCATAGCCCCCCCATGCTCGCCGTTCACACACCATGTAACGGCGTTGACGATTCTGCTGGCACTCCCGGTCACCAGCACATCGCCCCAATGTGCAAGGATCTCTAAACTGAGTAGTCTGTCTGACAGGCTTGTCGACTAGAACGCTACCGCACTAGCGTACCGGCAGACCGCATCAGTTCCTTTCTCACCACCGATAATGGGCGAAGGCCCTGTTGGCCTCGGCCATCCGGTGCACGTCCTCACGTTTCTTCACTGACGCTCCGGTATTGGCGGCCGCATCCGCCAACTCCCGCGCCAGCTTGTCTTCCATGCTCTTCCCCGCACGAGCCAGAGCCGATTCCTGTATCCAGCGGAACGCCAAAGCGACACGGCGAACAGGGCGGATTTCCACTGGCACCTGATAGGAAGCCCCCCCGACACGGCGTGATTTGACCTCGACAACCGGTTTGACGTTCTCAATGGCAGACTTGAAAATCTTGAGCGGATCTTCATTCGACCGCTCTTGGATCAGGTCAAACGCCCCATAGCAAACCCGTTCAGCCGTACTCTTCTTCCCTTTTCTCATCAGTGCATTGATAAACTTCCCGATCAATTTGTCGCGAAACCGAGGATCCGGCGCCCCTTCCCGTGGAGTTGTACTGTGCCGCCGCGGCATCTCAATTCCCCCCGCACATAATCAGGCCGCCCCCGGCTTCTGCCGCTTCGCCCCGTATTTGGATCGGCTCTGTCGACGATTTTGGACGCCAACCGCATCCAACGCACCGCGGACCAGATGGTACCTGACACCCGGCAGATCCTTCACGCGGCCGCCCCTCACCAAGACAATGGAATGCTCTTGGAGATTGTGGCCGACACCGGGAATATAGGACGTGACTTCCATCCCGTTTGTCAGCCTGACACGCGCAACTTTACGTAGGGCAGAATTAGGCTTCTTCGGCGTCGTGGTGTAGACCCTGATACAGACCCCGCGACGCTGTGGCGATTGCATCAGCGCGGGGCTTTTGGTCTTCCCTGTGGTGAGCTTCCGTCCATGCCTCACCAACTGGTTAATCGTCGGCATCCTCTCCCCTTTTTCTGCACTTTGCGATCAACAAGAGCAAAGCCTGTGGATTCTAGAGGCTTTCATCTTCCATGTCAAGCCTAAAACCGCCTATTTAGCGATAGTTACAGATCGTTTGGCTCTACGGGCTTACTCTGAATCCGCCACGAGCGCCGGCGTGGTGGAACTAGGCTCGGAGAGCGCCGGCGTCTCTTCCGTTTCATCCACAACGAACGTATCACGATAATCGGCCAAGCCTGTGCCGGCAGGAATTAATCTGCCCACGATAACATTTTCTTTGAGGCCCAACAGGTGGTCGACCTTCCCGTTGATCGAGGCTTCGGTGAGGACCCGCGTGGTTTCCTGGAAAGACGCCGCTGAAATGAAGCTTTCGGTCGTCAGCGCCGCCCGCGTGATCCCTAACAAGACAGGCTTGGCCACCGCGGGTTTTCCGCCTTTTCCCACGACCTTTTCATTTTCCTCGGCAAAGATAAATTTGTCCACCTGGCTGCCAGCGAGAAATTCCGTATCGCCAGGCTCCTCGACCCGAACCTTTCGCAGCATCTGACGGACGATGACCTCAATATGCTTGTCGTTGATGGTCACTCCCTGGAGTCGATAGACTTCCTGAACCTCGTCCACCAGATACGTCTGGAGTTCCTTGGGTCCTTTGATGTCAAGGATGTCATGCGGATTGGCCGAACCATCCATGAGGGGTTCCCCTGCCTTGACCCAGTCACCTTCCTGAACGTTGACGTGCTTGCCCTTTGGAATCAGGTACTCTTTGATGTCCCCCATGTCGTTACGCACGATCACTTTCCGCATCCCCTTCACATAGCCGCCGAACTCCACGGTCCCGTCGATTTCATTGATGATGGCGTGTTCCTTGGGCTTCCTGGCCTCGAACAGCTCCGCCACACGCGGCAGACCACCCGTGATATCTTTGGTTTTGGTCGTTTCGCGCGGGATCTTGGCCAGTACGTCGCCGGGATGCATGGTTTGTCCTTTTTCGACAAAGATGTGGGCCCCGACCGGCAATAAATAGCGGGCGACCGCGTTTGTGCTGGGAATTTTGGCCGTCTTACCGGCCTCATCCTTGATCGAGATACGGGGACGATACGTCGCTCCGGGATGGTCGATGATGACCTTCCGTGACAGGCCGGTGACCTCATCGAGTTCTTCCTTCATCGTCACGCCTTCGGTGATATCACCAAAAGCGACCCGTCCGCCCACCTCCGTCAAGATGGAAAGCGAGTACGGATCCCACTCCACCAACCGCTGACCGACAGTGACGGCCCCGCCGTTTTTAATTTTAATCTTGGCCCCATAGACAACTGGGTATTTTTCGCGCTCTCGCTTTGACTCGTCATGCACCGCGATCTTGGCGGTCCGACTCATGACGACCCAGTCGCCATCTTTGTTTTTCACCGCGATGGAGGGGTTAGGCAAATCGGCGTTCTTCTTGGAATCATAGTTTAAATAGAGCACCGTCCCTGCGTGCTTGGACTCCAGCGTCGTCTGCTCGACAACCTTGCTGGCAGTGCCGCCGATATGGAACGTGCGCATCGTCAGCTGGGTCCCCGGTTCACCGATTGATTGCGCGGCAATGACACCCACCGGCTCACCACGCTCAACCAGCTTGCCGCGCGCAAGATCGCGCCCATAACACCTGACACAGACCCCTCGCCGGGACTCGCAAGTCAGCACCGACCGGATTTTAACCCTATCCAAGCCCGCCTCGACGATCGTCACGGCCTTCTCTTCCGTGATCTCCTCGCTCGCCCCAACGATAAGCTCCCCCGTGACGGGATCACGGGCATCTTCGGCTGCGATCCGGCCAAGGATCCGATCGCCCAGCTGCTGGATCACTTCACCGCCTTCGACCAGCGCCGTCACGAAAATGCCTTCGGTGGTTCCACAATCTTGTTCGCTGACAATGACATCCTGCGCAATATCGACCAGCCGGCGGGTCAAATAACCCGAGTTGGCGGTCTTCAACGCCGTGTCGGCCAATCCCTTCCGAGCGCCGTGCGTCGAGATGAAATATTGGAGCACGGTCAGCCCTTCACGGAAATTGGCGGTGATCGGGGTTTCAATGATAACGCCTGAGGGTTTTGCCATCAGCCCGCGCATGCCTCCGAGCTGGCGGATCTGCTGGGTGCTGCCGCGAGCGCCCGAATCCGCCATCATAAATATCGGATTGAATCCGCGCCGGTCGCCGACGCCGCTTTCCGCGCCAAGTTCCTTCATCATTTCATTGGCGACTTGCTCACCCACATGCGCCCAGATGTCGATCACCTTGTTGTAGCGCTCGCCGTTGGTGATCAAACCATCGGCGTACTGGCGCTCGATCTCGGCCACCTCGTCCTGAGCTTTCCGGATAAGGTCTCCTTTTTTTGCCGGAATGAGCATGTCGTCAATGCAAATGGAGATGCCGGCTCGCGTCGCATACGTAAATCCGATGTCCTTGATGCGGTCCAGCATCACGACCGTATCCCGAGGGCCGGCCTGGCGATAACACGCGTCAATGAGCTTGGTCACCTCCTTCTTGGTCATGAGCTTGTTCACTTCCTCAAAGGGGATGCTGGCGGGCAGGACCTCTCCGAATATCACCCTGCCAACCGTCGTGTAACGCTTCCACCGCTTCGGATCGTGGATGGTCTCCTCCGTCATCCCCGCCTCTCTGACAGGCGTGAGCCCACGGACCTTGATCCGGGCGTGCTCAGAGATCTCTCCCGCGTCGTAGGCCATGCGGACCTCGTCGGAGGAGCTGAAAATCTTGCCTTCGCCTTTGGCGCCCAACTGCTCGCGCGTCAGCCAATAACAGCCCAGCACCATATCCTGGGAAGGAACCGTGATCGGCTTGCCGTTGGCGGGCGAGAGAATGTTGTTGATGGACATCATCAGCACCCGCGCCTCGATCTGAGACTCGACCGACAGCGGCACGTGGACGGCCATCTGGTCGCCGTCGAAGTCGGCATTGAAGGCGGCACAGACCAGCGGATGCAGGCGAATCGCCTTGCCCTCGACCAAGACCGGATCGAACGCCTGAATGCCGAGGCGATGCAGGGTGGGTGCGCGATTGAGCATGATAGGATGCTCCTTGATCACCTCATCCAACACATCCCAGACTTCCGGCTTCTCGTTTTCCACCAGCCGCTTGGCGCTTTTAATCGTCGTGGCCGCACCGCGCTCTTCAAGTTTGTGAAAAATGAACGGCTTGAAGAGTTCCAAGGCCATTTTCTTGGGCAATCCGCACTGGTGCAGGCGCAGCTCGGGGCCGACGACGATGACGGTCCGCCCGGAATAGTCGACGCGCTTGCCGAGCAGGTTCTGCCGGAACCGGCCCTGCTTGCCTTTCAGCATGTCGCTCAAGGACTTTAACGGCCGCTTGTTCGGGCCGCGGATCGCACGCCCGCGCCGACCGTTATCGAACAGCGCATCCACGGCTTCCTGGAGCATCCGCATCTCATTGCGGATGATCACTCCCGGGGCCTTCAACTCCATCAAGCGTTTCAGCCGGTTATTCCGGTTGATCACGCGCCGGTAGAGATCGTTCAGATCGGACGTGGCGAACCTTCCGCCATCCAGGGGAACCAACGGACGCAGCTCCGGAGGAAGCACCGGAATGACGTCCATGATCATCCACTCGGGCTTGTTTCCAGACTTCCGAAACGCCTCCAACACCCGCATTTGCTTGATGTACTTCTTCTTTTGCGCCAGGGAGTTTGTTTCCCGGACTTTCTTCTGGAGCAGAATCCAACGGGCATCGATATCGATTTTCCGCAGCAGCTCGCGGATGGCTTCGGCACCGATTCCTGCTTTAAAGCCGGACGGCGGATCCTGCATGAGCGTCCGGTATCGTTCCTCCGAAAGGACTTCCTGCTCTTTCAAATCCGTTGAGCCCGGCTCGATGACGACATAGCTCTCGAAATAGAGGATGCGCTCCAACTGCTTCAAGCCCATGTCCAGCAAGGTGCCGATCCGGCTCGGCAGGCCTTTGAGAAACCAGATGTGCGCGACCGGAGCCGCCAGTTCGATATGGCCCATGCGCTCGCGACGGACTTTCGACTGGATGACTTCCACTCCGCATTTGTCACAGACAATGCCGCGGTGTTTCATCCGTTTGTATTTGCCGCAGTTGCACTCCCAGTCCTTGGTCGGGCCGAAAATCTTGGCGCAGAACAGCCCATCCTTCTCGGGCTTGAACGACCGGTAATTGATCGTCTCCGGCTTTTTCACCTCGCCGTAGGACCACGAGCGGATCTTCTCCGGAGATGCCAACCGAATGCGAATCGCGTCAAACGACACGCCGTCGCGCGGCTTTTCGAAAACTGTGGAGATTCCTTCCAAGTTTCTACCCCCTTCTACACCCGCCACCCCGGGGACGCCGAGACGTCCCCAGTTCCCGTCACGCCTTCGCCTTGATCAATTCCACATCGAGCCCCAGGCTCTGGAGTTCCTTGACCAGCACGTTGAAGGATTCCGGCAAGCCGGGTTC
>SCTG01000067.1 GCA_004298335.1 Nitrospirota bacterium | reverse complement strand
CGGCCTCATCGCACGTCCGCTTGATGGCCTCCTGATCCACCGTCTCGGCGACGGCCAGGATCAGGCGCAGCGGCCGCTCCCGCTGCAGCAGCCGTGCGGCGTCCAGAAAGACGGGGAGCAGCCCCTGCACCTCCCCCGTCCGGCTGCCCGGCAGCAGGCCGATCACGCAGGCGTCGCGGGGAAGCCCATAGGCGGCACGGAGACCGGCCCGGTCGTAGGAGGACGCCACGTCATCCAGCAGCGGGTGGCCGACGAAGGTACAGGGGACCCCCGCCCGGCGGTAGAGTTCTTCTTCGAAGGGCAGAATCACCAGGACGTGATCAACCCGCTGCTGCATCCATTGCATGCGGCGCGGCCGCCAGGCCCAGAGCTGCGGCGCGATGTAATACACGACGCGGAGCCCGGCCCGCTTGGCGATGCGGGCAAAATGGAAATTGAGACCGGGGTTGTCGATCAGCACGACGAGGTCGAAAGGCTCGCGCCGCAGGATCTTCCGCAACGTGAGCACCCGTTTGACCATGGTGCGCGCGGCGGCAGGCCCGACAAGCCCGATCACGTCCACGCGGCCGATGTCCTGGACCAGTTCCACGCCCGCCGCCTTCATGCGGGCCCCACCCACGCCGAGAATCTGCACGTCGGGGGCCTGCGCCTTCAGAGCCGCGGCGAGGTTGGCGCCGTGCAGGTCGCCGGACGCTTCACCCGTGATGATGAGGACCCGCCGTCCCACCTGGCTCCCTCCGTCCGTGACGGGCAACCCCGGCCATGATCGCGCAGGCCAGCTCCAGCGCGGCCGCGCCCTCCTTCCCCGAGACCAGCGGCGGGGCGCCGGTGCGCACCGAATCGAGAAAGGCCTCCAGCTCCAGCTTGAGCGGTTCGCGCCCGTCTCCGCGGACCTGCTCCGTCAGAAGCTCATGGCTCCCCGACGTGCCCATGGCCCGGCGGCCCACGACGGCCGTCTGCCCGGCGAGATCAATGACCACGAACCCCTCCGGTTCGTACACACGGAGCTCGCGGATCTTGGACTCGGCGACACGGCTCGCGCTGAACGTCGCGATGCAGCCGTTTCGAAAGACGACCCGGGCCTGGGCCACATCGGTCGTGGGCGAGAGGATCGAGAGCCCGCTGGCCTGCACGTCCTGAACCGGCGCGCCGACCATTCCGAGCACGAGGTCCAGGTCGTGGATCATCAGGTCCAGGACCACGTCCACATCCGCACCGCGGGAGGTAAAGGGCGCCCAGCGCCGGCATTCGACGAGCGCGGGCGCCTTGATCGCGCCCCGCGTCGCGCGAAACGCCGAGTTGAAGCGCTCGATGTGCCCCACCTGCAGCGTCACGCCACGGCGCATCGCGGCAGCCACCAGGTCACGCGCCTGCTCCACCGTCGCCGCCAGCGGCTTCTCCACGAGCACGTGCAGACCGGCCTCCAGACAGGCCTTTGCGATGTCATGGTGCAGCAGCGTCGGCACCGCCACGCTGACGGCATCCACCTCTCCGATGAGCATCCGGTAATCCACCGCCGCGCGGCAGCCGTGCTTGCCCGCAACCGCGGCGCCTCGCGCCTCATCCACGTCCGCGACGCCGACCAGGCGGGCTCCGTCCGTCTCGGCATAGACGCGGGCATGGTGCTGCCCGAGCGAGCCGACTCCGATCACGGCGACACGCACGTCCTTCACGTTGTCACTCCCACAATCGCGATGTCGGCCTCGTCGGCGGCGGCCACGGCCTCGTCCCGGTCCAGAAAGACCGCCTTCCCGGCTTCGATCGCCAGCACGGCCGCGCCGCTCTCGATCATCGCTTGGATAGTCCCCGGCCCGACCGCCGGCAGATCGAATCGCCGGTCCTGCTGGGGCTTGAACCGCTTGACCACCACGGCGCCCCCGCGCGCCAGTTTTCCGCCCCGCCGGATCGCCTCATCCGAGCCTTCCACCGCCTCCACGGCCACCACCACCCGGTCCTTCACCACCACGCATTGGCCGATGTCGAGCCGGCCGACGGCCCCGGCCATCTCCCAGCCGAACTCGATGTCGCGCCGCTCTTTCCTGGTCGGGCCGCGCCGCGTGAGCGTGCCGTCCTCCACCAGCAACCCTTCCAGCCCGAACGTGGACTCCCGGATCCGAATGCCCTCGTCCTCCAGTTCGGCCGCAATGGCGCGCAGCAGCGCATCGTCCTTGGGAACGGTCACGCGGCGGAGGAGGGCGAGCGAGCGGAGGTCGGGCTTGACGTCGGAGAAGAGGTGCGTCTTCCTGACGCCGCCGACCATGACGGCCTGGCGCACGCCGTCATGCTTGAACGCCTTGATGAGCTTGCCCAACTGGCCCAGCGCGACCCAGTGGATCCGGTCCACGGCCCGCTCGAGCGCGGGATCGGCCTCACCGTTCAAGGCCACCGCCGAGACACGGTAGCCGAGCCGCCGCGCATTCTCGGCGAAGAGGAGCGGGAAGCGGCCGTTGCCGGCGATCAAGCCAATCCACTCCGCCCGCGCGTCCGGAACCCGCGCCCCGTCACTCCTCCTCGCGTTCATCCGATCCTTTGCAAATGCCCCGCTTCGTGCCGTCGAGAAACGCCAGCAAGTCCTGGACCTCCTGGTGTCCGCCGAACTCGTCGCGGACTTTCTTCGCCGCTTCGGCCAGCCGATCCTCCGACCGGAACAGCAGCAGGTAAATCTTTTTGAGCCGCCGGATGCAGTCATCGGAGAATCCCTGGCGTTTCAGCCCGATGGTGTTGACCCCGAACAGCCGGGCGCGATACCCACCGGCCGCCCGCATGAAGGGCGGGACGTCCATCCCGACCGCCGAACAACCGCCGACCATGCTGTAGGCGCCGATCCGCACGAACTGGTGAATGCCGGACAGCCCCCCCACGATGGCGTGGTCGCCGATCGTGATATGGCCGGCCAGCGTCGCGGCGTTGGCCATGATCACGTGATTGCCGACGAGGCAATCGTGGGCGATGTGCACGTACGCCATCAGCACATTGTGATCGCCCAGGCTGGTCACGCCGCCGCCGAACGCCGTCGCGCGGTTGACGGTCACGTACTCCCGGAGGATGTTGTGGTGGCCGATCCGGACGCGCGTCTCCTCGCCGTTGTACTTCAAATGCTGGGGCGGGGCGCCGAGCGACACGAAGGAGTGTATCTGGCACTCCTCCCCGATTTCGGTCCAGCCTTCGATGACGACATGCGAGTCGACCCGCGTTCCTCGTCCGATGCGAACGTGTTCCCCGATCACGGCAAAAGGGCCTACCGTCACGCCGTCGGCCAGTTCGGCCTTGGGGTGCACGATGGCCGCCGGATGTATGCTGGCGCTCACGACTCGGCCTCCGGCGCCGCCGCGCCGTCCGTGATCATCGCCATCAGCTCGGCTTCGCAGACGAGCGTCTCATCCACGAACACCTCCCCGCGCATCTTCCAGTAGGGATGGCGGGCGCGCAGCACCTCCACCACGAACCGGAGCCGATCACCGGGCGTGACCGGCTTCCTGAATTTGGCCTTCTCGATCCCCATGAAGTACACGAGCTTGGCGCCCGCCTCCTTGGCGGACTTGAACGCGAGGACGCCTCCCACCTGCGCCATGGCTTCAATGATGAGGACCCCCGGCATGATGGGCCGGCCCGGGAAATGCCCCTGGAAGAACGGCTCGTTGATCGTCACGTTCTTGATGCCGACCACCCGCTTTCCGATCTCCAGCTCCTCGATGCGATCCACCAGAAGGAACGGATACCGGTGCGGCAGGATCGCCTGAATCTCGGTCACGTCCAGGCACAGCCCTTGGTGGCTTCCTTGGTTCACTTGCCCCCCTTCGCGTCCAGGTCCTTGATCACGCGATCCGTGATATCGATCGAAGGATGGCTGTAGATGACCAACGCGCCGGCTCCGCTATCGCCCTTTTCCACGACGAGGGTGATCTTTTCCCTGTCCGCGATCCCCCGGATGACCTGCTCAAGGCTTTTGTTGAACTCGTCCAGCGTCTCTTTCTTCTTGACCTGGACCTCCTGGTTCAACTGCTGGACCTTGCGCTGATACTCCACCATCTTCTGGCGGAACTTGTCCTCCTTGTCCTTCTTGGCATCGGGGCTCAGCACGGCGCCCTGCTTGACCAGGTCCTCCTCCATCTTCTTGAGATCCTCCTCCTCCATGTCAATGACCTTCTGGCGGGCCTTGACGTAGTCCTGCAGCGCGTCCTTGATCTTCTTGCCGGCCCTGGTGCCGTCCAGGACTTTCTGCGGCTCGACCACGCCGATCTTCGTTTCCGCCCAGGCCGGCGCGGCAACCGCTAGCGCGGCCGCAAGCGCAATGAACAGCACGCTGATTCCGTTCTTCATGTCGCTTTTCCTTTCTGATCCAGTGTACACGACTGTCCCGTCAAAAGAGCGAGCCGACCGAAAATTCGAACACCCCGGCCTTTTCCCCCGTCCGCCGGTCGAGGTTGATGCCGTACGCCAGACGCAGCGGCCCGAACGGCGAGATCCACCGGCCCTCCACGCCGGCCGCCTTGCGCAGGTTCAACCCCCATGCCTCCCCGTCCTCGAACCCCTTGCCATAATCGAAAAACAGCACGCCTTTGACCTTGAACTCGGTGACCACCGGAAAGACGTAGTCGAAGTTGAAGATGAGCTGCTTCGTCGCCCCCAAGACGCTGACGTTATCGATCGACGAGACCGGGCCTGCCCGACCGAATTCAAATCCCCGCATGGTCTGGATGCCGCCGACGAAGAACCGGTCTCCGACGGGGAGATGGCTGCCAGAAGTGTAGCTGTGGGCAACCCCCACTCGAGCCCGCGGGGCCAAGACGGTGTCCCACGCCATCGGGAAATACCAGGCATTGTCGCTGATCACTTTGTAGAAATCGTTGGTCCCGCCCAGCGGGCCTCCGGCAAATTCCGTCGTGAGGCCGTACCGGGCGCCGCTCTTGGGATCGACATAGACATCCCGGGTATCACGCGCGACCCCGAGAATGATCGCGCTGGTTGTGGACTTCCCGAGCTGCTGCTGGACCAGCAACGGAAGATCCGTGACGGGCGCCACGGCAACCCCGCCGCCTCCCAGGAATAACTGATTCGACAGATCGTTCGAGATATTCAGCCGCTCCAGAAGGTAGGTGGCGCTCCCGCTGAGGTATTCAGAAAACCATTTCCCGATCACGATATCGGCGCCGCGCCGCTCCTCGAAATAACTGACGAAGAACGTCTGGCGGGCGTAGAGGTCCACCTGGGCCGACAGCGCCTCGTCGAACAGATAGGGCTCCCGGAAGGTCAACACGCCCTGCGTCCGTCTCTGGCCCAACTGGCCCCGGATCTTGAGCAATTGGCCGCGGCCGAACAGGTTGCCCTCCGTAATGTCGGCCACCAGGCCCAGCTTGTCCAACGAACTGAAACCGCCGCCCACGCTGAACGTGCCGGTGGACTTTTCCTTGACCTTGACGTCGAGGTCGACCGTACTCGGATCGACCTGCTTCGGAACGATCTCCACCGTCTCGAAGTAGTTCATGTTGTTGAGCCGCTTGAAGCTCAATTGCATGGCGGCGGTATCGATCAGCTCGGCCTCATTGACCCGCAACTCCCGCCGGATCACCTTGTCGCGGGTCTTGTCGTTGCCGGAAATGTTGATATTGCGGACGCGGATCAGCGCGCCCTCCTTGACATCGAACGTGACCATTGCGGTCTTGGACTCGGGGTCCGGCTGGATCAAGGGGTTGATGTCCGAGAACGCATACCCCTTCGCGCCATACACATCCGTCGCGCGCTTGATGTCCTCCCGGACGGCCTCCATGCGGATGACGTCCCCTTCCTGCAATTTGCTCCCGCTCCGAAGTTCGGCGTCGGAGAACACGGTGTGCCCCTTGTAGCCGATCCTCGAAAACCTGAACTGCGGCCCTTCGACGATCGGGAACCGGACCGTAAACCATTTTTTGTCCGGGCTCAGGTCGACCGCAGGCCTGCCGAGCTTGACGTCAAGGTACCCCTCGTCGAAATACACCTGGCGGATCCGCTCGACGTCGTTGTCCAGCTCTTCCTTCTTGTACACGCCCGAATCGTCGTACCAGGA
>SCTG01000066.1 GCA_004298335.1 Nitrospirota bacterium | reverse complement strand
GTCACCTCGATCGCATTGCTCAGGCCGGCCCGGTAGCGCCCTTCCACCAACGCGAGCCGCTCTTTCGCCTGGGTCACCGTGACCGCCGTCACCTGCAGACGCTCCTTGGCCGCTTCCAGGTTCAAGAGCGCCTGATTCACCTCGAGCAGAATATTATGCTGGAGGACTTCTCCGGTGGCCTTGGTCTTGAGAAGATTGGCGCGCGCCTGGGCCACCTGTTGCTTGGTGAGAAAGCCGCTGAAAATCGGGACATTCACCGTGCCCGCGACATTCCAGTTATAGACCAAGGGGAAGTCCGTCCCATTGTACGAATAGCTGGCCGAGCTGGTGACGGTCGGGAAGTAGTTGCCTTGGGCAGCCTTGATGCCCGCCTCGGCGGCTTGCTCCTGGGCCCGCTGGGAGATCATCTCCGGCCGCAGGCGCATCGCCAATTCAACCGCCTCGTCCAGAATGATCTGGTCATGCAGTGTGGCCGTCGGCTCCTCGACACGGTAGACATCCGAGGTTTTGAGCCCCATCGCGTTGTTGAGCGTCACCCTGGCCACGAGAAGATTGTTCCTGGCGGTGATCAAATTCAGCTGGGCATTGGACAGGTCCACTTGAGCCGTGGTCACGTCGATCTTCGGCGCCACACCGGCTTTGAACCGCCCATTGGCAAGATCGAGATGCTTCTTGAACTGCGTGAGGGCTTCCTCGCTCACCGTGACCAGGCGCTGCGCCTGCTGAAGACCGAAATAGGCCTGCTGCGCATTCACCACGACCGTCTGCAAGGTCGTGTCCGCATCCGAATTGGCGGCTTTCAAGTTGAACTGCGCCGTGTCCACCTGGGACTTGATCGTCCCAAAATCATAGAGCAACTGGTTGAGCGTCACACCGCTCTGATAGTAGCCGAATGCATTGCCGGTGGTATTGCGGGGAAAGGGAGCGCCGGTGAAGTTACGGGTCGCGTTGGCCGTTCCCCGTTGATACCCGGTCTGGCCCTGGACCTGCGGAAAGAGCCCCGACTGGGCTTGTCCCACCAGTGCCTCATTGACCGCCTGGGTGCCGGAAGCAACCCGTAGACTGGGGTGATTGGAGAGCGCCAGGTCGACGGCCTTCTCCAAGGTTAAGACCTCGGGGACGAGGCGCGGAGGCGTGTCCACGGCCGCCGCGATCACAGTCCCTCCTCCGGCTCCTATCAAAAGGCCAACGGTGATCGCCGCCAGCGCTGTCGTCTTCAGTCTCATTCTCGCCTCCTTCCAGCCGCGCACACCTTCATGCAAGACCTGAATGCAGACTCCACCCCTTGTCGTTTGACACATGGGCCGACGCATTGGTTACTTTCAAAACGACGGCCAACGGTGCGGCATTCTCAACCACGCAATAAGGAACGCATCTTAGGGGAGCCCCGGCCACCGTGTCAAACCGGCGTACAAACACGAAGGCCATGCCACCGAGTCGGCGACATGGCCCTGTTCCTCCGGTTCCCGCCAGGTGAAAGTTAAGGTCCGACGGTGATTTTGTCCCGCATTTTATCCACAGTTGCCTTGGCGATCCCGGCCTTTGTGACGAGTTCCTCTTTCGTTTTGTACGGGCGGTTCTTGACCAGCTTGTCGGAGTCTTCCTTGGCCAATTCCAAGACCGACGTCAACTCAGCCGGTGTGGCTTTGTTGATATCCACCAGATTGACGGAGGATTTCAGCGGTGCGTCAGAAGACCCATTCGTAACCTGATCGGGTGCAGTCAAAGGCGGCTCGGACTTTGGCGAAGGCGTGGGCGGTTGAAGAAGGGCTGCCTGCTCACGCTCTTTCAATTCTTTCGCCTGCCGCTTCTGGATCTTCAGCGAATCCTCGTAACGCTGCTTCGCGACCTCCAGTTCCTGGGCCAATGCCTTTTTCGATGCCGCCAGTTCCCTGGCCTGGCGCTCCAAATCCTTCAGCTTGCCTTCGCCGGCCTGCCGTTCCTTCACGATCGCGTCGTTGAGCGGCCCGATTTGGGCGCTGACCTTTTCGATCTCTTCCTTGAGCTTACGGTTCGACTCCTTCAACCCGATCAACTGCTTGTTGAGCCCTTCATTCTGAACGCGGACCAGTTCGAGGTCGTTCTTGACGGATTGCAGTTCGCGAAGGCGCTGATCATATGTGCCCTGGCTCACGCACCCGGCCAGCGCCGCCAGCAGCAACAGACTCGCCGCCCTGATGATCCGTTCTCGCATGCACCCCTCGCCCTGATAACCCACGGCCAGACAGGTGTTCCAAGCCGGAAGCCGTTCAAGATGTAGTCGAAACTTCCCTGTTTGTCAACTGGCCGAATCGGCGCACGGCGAACGTCCTTGACAATTCCCCCACCCTTGCCGATGATGCCGCACTTGTATGACACTGTGGACGGCCATCATCCTGGGAGTGGTCGAAGGCCTGACCGAGTTTCTGCCGGTCTCCTCGACCGGCCATCTCATCCTCGTCGGACACGCCCTGGGCATCACCGGCGAATACGCCGTCAGTTTTGAAATCGCGATCCAGTTGGGCTCCATCCTGTCGGTCGTCGTGTATTTTCGCAAACGCCTGCGGGACCTGCTGCAACGGTTCCCGACGGACGCCCCCAGCCGGCAACTCACGTACGGCATAGGCCTCGCCTTCCTCCCGGCGGCCTTCCTGGGACTGGCGGTCCACAAATGGATCGAAACGCATCTGTTCGGGCCGGTGACCGTGGCAGGCGCGCTCATCGCCGGCGGCGTTGTGATTTTGATCATCGAGCATGCCGTGAAGGAGCGGCGCATCAAGGAACTCGGGGAAATCGGCCTGCGGGAGGCCTGGTGGGTGGGGATCGCGCAGTGCTTCTCGCTCTTTCCGGGGGTCTCCCGCTCCGGCGCGACGATCATGGGCGGGCTCGTGGCGGGAATGGACCGCACGACCGCGACCGAATTCTCCTTCCTGCTCGCGCTGCCCACCATGATCGCGGCAACGGGATACAAGATCGTCAAGTCGCGCGACCTGCTCTTTCAGGGCGACCCGCTGCTCTTCCCGGTCGGTCTCGCGGCGGCGTTCGTCACCGGCCTCCTCGTCATTGCCGGATTCCTCACTTTCATCAAGCAGCACACCTTCAAGCCCTTCGCCTATTACCGGATCGCGCTGGGCGTTCTGGTCCTGACCGCGCTGGCCTAGGAGGAACAACTCACGACGATGCGTTTCCCCCAGTCCGGCGGGGGCGCCGCATACCGTTCCATGTCCGGCCGTTCCGCAAACGGATCGCGCAGCAAGTCCAGCAGCCGGCCGACCTCTGTGAAGTCCTTTTTCTCCGTCGCTTGCGTGATCGCAAGCTGAACCAGATAGTTGCGCAGCACATACTTCGGATTGACGCGGTTCATCCGCTGCTTCCGCTCCACATCACGACTCCCTTCCGCTCGCAGCCGCCCCCGATAGCGAGTCGCCCACGCATCGAACGCTGCCCGGTCGAGGAACAGCGCCCGCAGCGACTCGTTCGCGTCCGAAGGGTCAGACCGGCAGTCACCCAGGGCGCGGAAGGCACTGGGGTAGTCCACATGACCGGCCTGCATGATCTCCAGAAGACCGGTCAGGAGATCGCCGTCTTCGGAGCGCCACTCCATGAGTCCGAGCTTCTGCCGCATCAGGTCCTTATAGTGGGCGACCAACGCCGGCTCGTAAGCGGCCAGCGCCTCCTTGGCCTGCTCTTCAGTCATCAGGGGCAGCAGGGCTTGGGCCAGGGCATGCAGATTCCAATGACCGATGTCGGGTTGCCGGTGGAAGGCATAGCGGCCGCCATGGTCGGAATGGTTGCAGATGAACCCGGGGTTGTAATCATCAAGAAAGCCGAACGGCCCATAGTCCAGGGTGACTCCCACAATCGACATATTGTCGGTATTCATGACGCCATGGGCGAAGCCGACGGCCTGCCACTTGGCCATCAGATGGGCAGTGCGCACCACGACTTCCAAGAGCAGGCGGGGATGCCGGTCGCCGGCGCCCGCGAGGTGGGGGAACTGCTCGGCAATCACATAGTCGGCCAGCTTGGCAAGATGGTCGTACTGCCGGCGATAGTAAAACACTTCGAACGAGCCGAACCGCACATGCGTGGGCGCCATGCGCACCAGCATCGCGCCCGTCTCAACGCCTTCTTCCCGCAAGACTTCCTCCTCGCTTCCCACAATGCAGAGCCCGCGCGTCGTGGGGATGCCCAATCCGTGCATCGCTTCACTGCAGAGGTACTCCCGGATCGTGGAACGCAGGACGGCCCGACCGTCCCCGTCCCGCGAGTAGGGCGTCTGCCCGGCCCCCTTCAGATGCAGGTCCCACCGCTCTCCGGCACGGTTACGGACCTCCCCCAGCAAAATGGCCCGCCCGTCTCCCAAGCGCGGCACGTAATGGCCGAACTGGTGGCCGGAGTACAGCATGGCAACGGGCTCACTGCCCGGCAACGGCCGGCTGCCGCTGAAATACTCCACGAACTCAGGACGCGCGGCCTCGTTCGGATCGAGGTCGATCAGGGCCGCGGCATCCGCATTGAAACTGACCAGATAGGCCGGCTTGGAAAACGGCGTCGGCGCCAGCCGGGAATAAAAGTCCTCCGGCAAGCGCGCATAGGTGTTGTGGAAGGGCAGTTCTTCTAGCTTGCGCATGGCACGATGAAGGCAGGAACACACCCGATGACCGAAGGCGAATGGTTGGCTCCCCGGGCAGGACTCGAACCTGCGACCATTCGGTTAACAGCCGAACGCTCTACCAACTGAGCTACCGGGGAACCTGATCCTTTATATGGACTCAGGTATCTGGTCCTTCAAGCCGAGGACCACCTGCTTGGAAATATCCTTCAACACGTCAAAAACGCCTTCGCCGGTGACGGCCGAACTCGGATAGGCCTGCACCGGCCTGCTGTTCAGAACCTTGTCCATCGCCTCCACCGGCATCGCAGTCGGCAGATCGCGCTTATTATACGCGATGGTGTACGGGATATTGTCCGGATCGTATCCGTGCCCCTTCAGGTTCGTCCTGAGGTTGTCCAGGCTTTCGATGTTTTCGTCCATCCGCTCCGGCTGCGAATCCGCCACAAACACCACGCCATCCAGACCGCGCAGGATCATCTTCCGGGTGGCATCATAAAAAACCTGCCCCGGTATTGTATAGAGATGCAGGCGAATTTTCATGCCGCGCAGCGAGCCCACATAGAGCGGCAAAAAATCAAAGAACAAGGTCCGTTCCGTCTCGGTCGTAACAGAGATCAGCTTGCCCCGCCCCGCAGGATCCGACTTCCTGTAAATATAGGTGAGGTGCGCCGTCTTGCCGCTCAAAGCCGGCCCGTAATAGACCACTTTACAGTTGACCTCACGGGCCGAGTAGCTGATAAACGCCATATCTTCCAGGCCTTGGTCAACCCTGCCTCTCAGCTGGTAAGAACCGGCGGAAAAGCCCTGCACAGGCGAACGGGGAGAGATTTATAACACGGCTTTTTCGGAATAGCAATCGGCGCGGCTCCGCCCCTTCAAGGCCTTCGGCGGCCTAGAACCCTCCGATCCGACCCTCGTCCTCGTCGATGTCCTCCGTCGACGCCTCATCGCCTCCGAGTCCTGCATAATGGCGGGCCCATGACAAATAAATATGCCCGCTGTCCTTCAGCGCGTCGGCATTCTTGGCCACCTGGAGAACTTCGGATGGATCGCCCCCTTTTTTCCTGAGTTCGGCCAAATAGTCATCGAACGCCTGGTTGACGCGCACTAAGGCTTCCTGCGCCCCCTGGACCGACCGCCTGATGTCGTCATTCATGATGCATTCCTCCCGGTCGCTCCAACAAAAAACCCCACGACGCTGCCGCCATGGGGCTTTTCGCCAACTCTCTGTGCTGAGCCGCTACCCGGCGTATGCCTGGCCCAGCCCCGCCGATTCTCCCTGTTTGGCCAGAAGCTTGCCGTCAGCGCCCACAGCTCGCATCTCGATGGCCTGGTGCTTGGCCGCGTCGCACACCACCTTGCAGAGCTCGCAGCCCTTGCAGACATCCATCACCACCTTGGCCACCATATTTTGGGTGTCCAGAAGGATGCAGTCCGCTTCAGGGCAATACATGATGCAGAGGCGACACCCTTTCTTCGCCACGCACTTCTCATCCGTCACGACTGCAATATTATACATGCGCCGCCTTTCCTTCCCTCATGCCGCCGCAACTGTCAATTCGACGTGATTCTTCTCGGCCCACTCAACACCCAAATCGTAGGCTTTCTTCACGACCGCCAGGTTCTTGGCCAGAAGCAACTCCTTCTTGGCAAATTTCTTCGTGATCGCCTGGTCAAGCGTGGCTGTGCCTCCGGACGCCACGTACTTCTTGCCGAACCGATCCTGAAGCGCCAGGTCCAGGGCCTGCATCGATACGCACTTGGTGATCCCGGCGACGGACCCGATCATGCCCATGTTCGTGGACAGCTCGGTGCTCGCAATCTCGAGCGCAAGCTCGGTGGCGTTCACATAGTACACGGCCACCTCCATATCGCTCAGGCGCTGCTTGTCTTCGTCGGTCAACAATTCCATGTTGGCATTGATGATCACCAGCCCGCCCCGCTTGATGCCGGAATAGAACGGCATGGTGTAGCTCTTGCCCTGGTTGATCACCTGCGGGTGGAACACTTCGATCACCTCGGGATACACCAACTCGCCCCGATCGTAAATCCGCTCGATGCCGATCCGGACATACGCCTCGGCCGGAGCCATGCGTTTCTCGGCTCCGAAGAACGGATTGGAGATCGCCTGCCGCCCGTCTTTCGAGGCCGCCATGGCCATGACATGGGCCGAGGTCACGACGCCCTGCCCTCCCAGGCCGGACATCCGGATGTTAATTCGCCGTTTGATCATGGGCTGTCTCCTCCGTCTTCGTGCGCCGCGTTACGCCTGAGCCAGCGCTTCCTTGGCCGATGCCTTCTTGGCCTTCTCTTTCTCCGCCAGATCAGCCAGGAACGCCTTCGCCTGATCAGAGATGAACTCCTTGTACGCAAAGCGCTCGCCCGGCTTTTCCGAGTCGCGCATCTCCTGGAGACCTTCCATGCTGTTCTTGCCGATCTCCAAGATGCAGGGCGTATAGAGCTGGATGTACGTCGGACCGATTTCGCGGGCGATGTACACGGCGTTCCTGATCACCTTTTCCACGAGTGACGGTTTGCTCACCGTGCAGTTCACCACGTAGACGCATCCGGACTCTTTGGCGATCTCGGGCAAGCGCACCTTGTCGAACTTTTTCCCGACCGGCGCCATCTTTGCCACAAAGCCCTTCTGCATCAAACCGCTCTCCTGGCCGCCGGTGTTCGCGTACAACTCGTTGTCAAAACAAATCGTGGTGAACATCTCCTGGCGGAACCAGGACTGGAGCGTGTAGTCCAGGCCGATGTCCACCGTGGCGCCGTCTCCGGCGAGCACGACCACATCCTTCACCTTGCCGGGAAACCGCAACGTAAGCGCCCGCTTCAAGCCGGATGCGATGGCGTTCTGGTTCCCAAAGAGCGAATGGATGTTGTGGACGCCGACGTGCGGAAACACCAGGCTGGTGCAGCCCGTCGACCCCACCATCACCGTGTCTTCGGGATTCGGCAAAGACGCCAGGATGTACCGGAAAGCCATGGACTCGGGACAGCCGGCGCACAGGGAGTGCTGCTCGATCAGTTCCTTGTTCACCCCGACATCCTTCCATCCCCGGCCTTCTTTCCCCCAGGTGGCATTGGTCACCAATGCCTGATACTCCGGCGGCATGATGTCGAAGAACTCTTCACATATCTGGATCTTTTCTTTGCTCATGAGCGTCTCCCCTCCTGCAATCCCTGACAATCAGGGTTTCGGCCGAGTTCTTCGAATATCGTCAATGCTTCAGCTTCCCCGTCCGGCCAAGGTCGCAACGGATTTCCCAAGCGTCCGCTGGATGTGCTCGACGATCACCTCCGGCGGCATGGTCATCCCGCCCGCCACGTGCGGCCCGACGACCACTCGGTCGCTGTCCGGAATGGTGGACTTGATTTCCCGAGCCATCCAGCCGGCCACGTTGAACTCCGGCACGAAGATGTGCTTCGCGTGCTTCGTCGCTTCACGGATCTCATGGTAGGGCCAGGGGCGTAAGCTTTTGATCTTGACCAGCCCGACCCGGAGCCCTTCGTCGGCCAGCAGCCGGATCGCCTCGCGCCCCTGCGACACGGCCGTGCCCGAGGATACGATCAGAATTTCGGCGTCGGTATTTTCGGTTTCGATCAGGCCGTGCAGCAGCGGAATCGTGTGCTTGCGGGACCGCTCAATGGCCGCCCGGACTTCCTGTTGCCAGGACGCGTGAGTCGCATAGCTGATGTAGTTGCTCTTCATGATGAACGGGTCGCGCATCATGCGGACCGGCGGGCACTCCATGTCCATGCAGGGCACGGGCGACCGGTAGGGATCGTACGGCGGCAGGCACATGTCGGCGGGCGTCAGATTCACCACATCCTTCGTGTGCGTGACGAAAAACCCGTCGCAACAGATCGCAATCGGCAGGTGGACGTCGGGCTGCTCCGCCACCATGAAGCCCATGAGAATCCAGTCGTAGAAGTCCTGCGCCGTCTCCGCATGCCAGACCAGCATGCCGGTTTCCAACAGGAAGTAAATCTCCAGGGTGTCCGGCTGGATGCTCAACGGCGAATTGATGCCGCGGCATGTCACGATCATCTCGATCGGCAGGCGCGCCCCCGACCACATCGGGAAGTTTTCCATGGCCCGCATGGTGCCCGGCCCGGCCGTCGTCGTAAACACGCGGGCGCCGCCGAACGACCCTCCTGCGCACTCCGACATCACGCCGAACTCGTTCTCACCGCGCATGTAGTCAGTCACGTAGCCTTCGGCGTACAGCTCGCCGATCAGGGCCGCCGCTTCGCTTTGGGGCGTGATGGGGTAGGCCACCATCAAGTCCACGCTGGCCCGCCTGATCGCCTCCTTGATCACCTCGCTCCCGGTGAAAAACGACGGGATGCGCTGCGCCTCAAAAAACAGGTGATAGGGATCAGTAAACGTCTGTCCCTTCTTATTTTTGGTGCCGATGATCGAGTGGCTGTCCATCGGATTGGCCTCCTAATTTAATTCCTGGTTCCACCAACGCGATCCTTACTCTCCAGTGCAGCGACATGCTTCTTGAGCGCGCCGAATGGAACAGCGCCCTTTAACTTCTTCACCCATTCAGCAAGATGCATGATCTTCTCGACGGACGCATCTCGAAACGAGAGACAGGCGTCCTCGTGTCCGGCCTGGGCGCACATTGCGATCGTATAGCAAGTGGTGCCGCCGCGGATAATCTTCAGGGAGAGATTGGCCTGATGGCAGTGGACCCCCACGAACATGCAGACGTCAATTTTGTTGTGCCAGATCGTCAGGTTCGGGTGATTGGGGTTGATCTCCACTTCGGGATTGATCTTCGGGTATTTGGGGCGGTAATCCGGCATCGGGATCAGCATGGGCTTGGCGTCCTGCGGCGCACATTCCTTCAGGGTGTCGTACAGGAACTTGATGGCCTTGGCCTTTTTCTTGGCCTTTTCATTCCAGGCCCACAGCACCAAAGGACCCGGAAAGATCGTGGGCACCGTGCCGCCCAGAAACATCCGGGCCGCTTCCTCAAAGGCCTCTTCCTCAGGAACAATCCGCCCGTTAATGTGCGCCTGACCGGGATCCGGCAGCGCATTGCCCATCGATGCGGCGGCCGGCGGCAGAAACGCTTCCGGGCCGGGCCGGACAACATAAGGACCAGACTGATTCATGAAATTCCCCTCGCCGGACTCTGATACCTAAATGAGATGAAAAGGAACGAAGAAGTATCGCTTACAGGGTATATTTTTGCCGCCATGAAAGCAATCACAAAGAAGACCTATCTTTCAATGCAAAAGGGCCATCTGTCCTTGTGCAGCTAGGCCTTTTGCCTCACAAACTCTCAAGCAGGGCAAGAAACCGCTTCCCTTTGAAAAGTCTTATGATTTTACGCGCAGCGCCGAGCCCTTGTCAAACCGATTCCACCCGGTCGCACCCCTGAAACGGCGCTCCGCAGGATTTCCCGCCTGGCCTCTTGCCGGCATGACCTTGACAACGATAATAATTCAGGCAGGATTCATCACCTTGATGGCGATAAAAGCCGCACACCGCTCGCTGCTGCAAATTTTTTTCGCGGTCGCGATGATCATCGGCGTCGAAGCCGTAGTCATTGCGCCCCGTATCAGCGATGCCCTCAAGGATTACAGGCTCAACGGCGCGGCGATGGAGGTATGGGAGGACATTCACGGGGCTCGGTTGATGGCCATCAGGGAAAAGCAGACGATCAGGATTGATTTCGATGATAGCTCATACCGGATCATACGGGCCGCCACGGGCGAGGTGGTCCTGAGCCGGAACCTGGCGGCCGAATACCCGGGAATCAGCATCAGCGTGACTGAAAGCAGGGACGGAATCGTGTTTGACCGGACGGGTGCGGCTGGCGGGGGCTCTCAGGAAATCGCCATTCTTGGGCCGACAGGGAAACGGCGATTCTCCGTCCTGGCAACAGGCGTGATCGGCGGTCTTTCGTGAATTGCTTTCCTCGCCTGTGGATTCTATAATGCCGCAGCTTGCTTCTCGAGGGTATGGCGCGGATTGAAGGGCCCATGCGGACGTCAGAGTCTCACTCCAAGACACAATTTTCGACTTCCAACCCGTCAAGCGCCAGACTGACGTCCCTGATCGAAATCAGCCGCCTCCTGACCTCGGCTGTCGACCTCGACCATCTCCTTAGCCTGATTCTCAAGACTTCCAGCCAATTGGTGGGATCGAAAGACAGCAGTCTCCTCCTCGTGGATCCGGCTACGCAGGAACTGGTATTCGTCATGGCGCAGGGCTCCGTCAGCGACAAGTTGAAGATGATCCGGCTGGAACCGGGAGAGGGCATCGCCGGATGGGTCGTGAAACACGGCAAGCCGCTGATGGTGAACGACGTCGAGCATGACCCGCGATTTACAACCAAGGTCGACAAGATGACCGGCTTTAAAACCCGGGCCATCCTCGCAGTCCCGTTGGAGGATCACGGACGGACGATCGGCGTGATCGAAGTCCTGAACCCGATGAAAGACAAACAGTACGACCAGGAGGACCTCGAACTGCTGTCCGCGTTTGCGTCCCACGTCGCCGTGGCCATCCGAAACGCCCGCCTTGTCACGTCCATCAAGGAAGCCAACCGGTATCTGCAGTCGGAAATCGACGAACGCTATCGCACGCTCATCGGCAAGAGCAACAGCATTCGTGCGTCGGTTCGCTCCGCGCGGAAAGTGGCGGAGACCACTGCGACCGTCCTCCTGCTAGGTGAAACCGGGGTGGGCAAGGAAATGTTCGCCCGCTCCATTCACGCCTGGAGTGCCCGCGCGGCCAAGCCGTTTGTCGCCGTCAATTGTGTGGCGCTCTCGGAAGGGCTGCTGGAGAGCGAATTGTTCGGCCATGAGAAAGGCTCGTTCACCGGCGCGCACCAGCAAAAGAAGGGCCTGATTGAGCTGGCTCAGGGCGGCACCGTATTTCTTGATGAAATCGGCGATACCAAGCAGGAGTTTCAGGCAAAGCTTCTGCGCGTTCTTCAAACTCACCAGTTCGAACGCGTGGGAGGAACGGCTTCCATCACCGTGGACGTGCGATTCATCGCCGCCACGAATAAGGCCCTGGAGGCCGCTGTCCGCGCCGGAACGTTCCGCAAGGACCTGTACTTCCGGCTCAACGTCGTCACGATCACCGTGCCGCCCCTGCGCGATCGCAAGGAGGATATCCCGGACCTGGCGACGTTTTTCCTGCAACGCTATGCCAAGGAGATGAAGCGGCCCCAGATGACCATCAGCCCCGGCGCGATGAAAAAGCTCGCCGAGCACGACTGGCCGGGCAACGTCCGGGAACTCGAGAACGTCATCGAACGCGCCGTGGTGCTGGCTTCGGAAAATCTGATCGGGCCCGGCGATCTCACCTTGGGGTCCAAAGACCTGCCGGACTCCCATATCGAATCACTCCTGGAGCTCCCCTTCCACGTTTCCGTGCAGGCACACAAGAAAGCTCTCTTGAGCCATGCCATCAGCAAGGCCAGAGGCAACAAAACTCAGGCGGCGGCCTTGCTTCAATTGCAATCGACCTATCTGTTTCGCCTCTGCAAGCAGCTCGGCATTTCTTAAAACTACGCTAATCAGCGTAGTGCAAAAACCTTCCCTGGAGCTTACCTGATAGGATAAGTCTTCTATCTATTTCGATAGGCCACCGCTATGGAAGGCCGATTGGTCGAACTTCGTCACTTTTGACATAAATTTTGAAACGGCTTTCCCTTGCATAAGTTAGATCGTGTCGCGCATAATGAGTGAATAAATGGCGGTGGGCACCAAGATTGCTTTTCTGTATGGGTGGTATGCTGCAGCCAATTGACAAAAAGCAAAGAACGCAGAGCCTCCTGGCCGACAACGCGGGAGTCAGCTTCATTGACCTCATGCTGGCCACGGTCGTCCTGACCTTCGGCGTTCTCGCTCTCGCGAATCTTCAGGTCCTCTCGTCTAAGAGCAGCACTTCCTCCAAAGGCACGGCGGCAGCCCTCACTGTCGCCGAAACGAAGCTGGAGCAGCTCAAAGACAGCGTGTTCACCAGCATTGTTGCGGAAGCACCCCAGGCAGTGACGGATGCGGCGTCCGGGCTGACGTTTACGAGGCAAGTGACCGTCACCAACGATACTCCCATTGCCGGTGCCAAGACGGTCACAGTCATCGTGTCCTGGTCCGATACGGCAGGATCGCACAGGATTCCGGTGGCGACGGTCATCGCCGCGCCTGATCTATAGTCGGCGAGAGCGCATTTGCATGCGAACGATCAACTCTGAACGCGGGTACAGCATGATGGAAGTGCTCATCTCCACGGCCCTGGGGACGATTGTCCTGGCGGGCGCCTTTGACGTCTATGTCTCTTCGACCAAAAGTCTGCAGGGCCAGACCAATTCCGTCCAGATGCAGTCCGACACGAAAGCCGCCATGGATTACATGATCCGTGAATTGCGGATGGCGCAGACGGCATACTCCGCTCCGGCCATCACCACAACGCTGGTACCCAGCGATACGATCTCGTTTACCCGAACGGAGGACGCCGGATTTTCCTCG
>SCTG01000065.1 GCA_004298335.1 Nitrospirota bacterium | reverse complement strand
CCCAAAAGGCGCAGGACGTCAAAGGGACGAAAGAACCGATGACCAAGGCCCGTGGGAGGAAGGACAAGGGTGCAGTACCAAAAGCGGGACGAAAGTCTCGCCAAACCGCCGCCTCACAAGGTCGGCGGGGAGGGAAGACCCTTGCGGTGGAAGAGCGGTCCTTGCAGGTGGACCTGTTCGCGAAGACAGCAGAAGCGAGGCCGGAAACGGCCAAGGCCGGGGAGAGTAGGGATACGGGCCGTAGGACGGTTCCGAAACCTCCGGCGCCGAAGTTCGCGAACATAGCCATAGGCGGAGGATCCGCGGACAGTGAGATGGAACGAGTCTGTGCGGGGCTGGACAAGGCGCTGGAGTCGGTGGTTTCGAACCACGGCGCCCCCGGTCCCAACCGGCAAACCGTTTTGGAGATGAAGGCCAATTGGGAGACCCTAAGACCCCGCCTCGTGAAAGCCCTGCTCAAGGGAGAGTACCGCCCCGGAGACATCCGGCGCGTATTTATCCCCAAGCTAGGCGGAGGCGAGCGGGGGCTGGGTATTCCCGATGGGGTGGATCGCGTGGTTCAGGAGGCGGTACGGCGGGTATTGGAACCCCGGTACGAATCCCGTTTTCACGCGAGCAGCCACGGCTTTCGTCCCGGCCGCAGTTGTCATACGGCCATCGCGGAAGCCAAGGGCATTCTAAAGGAGGGGTGCGAGTACGTGGTGGACCTGGATTTGAAGGATTTCTTCAACCGGGTCCATCACCAACGTCTCCTGGCGACCCTGGAAAGGGACGTCAAGGACAGGCGCGTGCTGCACCTCATCGGCAGGATGCTGAAGGCGAAAGTGGTGATGCCGGACGGCGTGCGGGTTGCGAACGAGGAGGGGGTGCCGCAAGGCGGCCCCCTGTCTCCGCTCCTCAGCAATATCGTCCTGGATGAACTGGACACGGAATTGCAGAACCGGGGCCTGCGCTTTGTGCGCTACGCCGACGACTGCAATATCTACGTCAGGAGCCGGCGCTCCGGCGAGCGGGTCATGGAGAGCGTCACGCGGTTCATCGAAAGGCGCCTGCGCCTCACGGTGAATGCGGAGAAGAGCGCCGTGGCCAAGCCCAAGGAGCGCCATTTTCTCGGCTTCAGCCTGAATCGTAAAGAGGATGGCGAGGTCGAGGTGCACCTGTCGGAGCGGTCCCGGCGTCGCCTGCGAAAGCGGGTCAAGGAGCTGACGCCCCGCACCCGCGGGGCCTCCATGGATACGGCTATAGCGGAGGTGAACGCCTACCTGCAAGGGTGGGCGGGATTCTTCGGGATATGCACGAACGTCGTGGAGCGGGCCTTGAAAGGCGTGGATGCGCACGTGCGCAGACGGCTCCGGGCGATGAAGCTGAAGCAACGCAAACGGAAACGGTCGATACTCGGATTCCTGGTCAGCCTGCGGGCGAGCAAGGAAAGAGCAGGCCCGCAAATTTTCGGGGGTCGCAAGAGCCTCTGGAAATTGAGCCACACCCCAGCGGTGGAGGGAGTCCTGAACAACGCCTACTGGCGGAAGCAGGGGCTCCTCAGCTTAGCGGAACTCTGGAAAGCAAGTTCGGAACGGCTGGCGATGTCCGCACCCAAGCAGATGACTCTTAGCTTGAGTTGAATGCCAGGTGGCTTCATGCCGCCACTCGATGGGGGAGGGGCATCCCGAAACCATCGAATCCGAAGAGCCGTGTGTGAACAGCACAAGCACGGTTCTGTGAGAGGCGGCCCCGTCACCGGGACCACCTC
>SCTG01000064.1 GCA_004298335.1 Nitrospirota bacterium | reverse complement strand
CAAAGGCGGGTGCGCTTTGCTAAGATGCGGGCCTATGCTGGTTTCTCTGCTGCTGTTTCTGGTCGCGATCGGCGTCATTCTCGGCGGCGCCGCCGTCTTTACGAACGGCGTGGAGTGGATGGGCCGACGGCTCGGCATCTCGGACGGCGCCATCGGGAGCATTCTGGCCGGCGTCGCCACGGCGCTGCCCGAGACGCTCATTCCGGTCATCGCGATCTTTTTCGGCGACAGCAAGGCCGAAGCCGATATCGGGACCGGCGCGATTCTCGGCGCGCCGTTGATGCTGAGCACGCTGACCATCCCGTTGATGGCCGGGTTTCTCCTGTTCCTCGCCGCGATGCGGAAGCGGGCCGATCACTTTACCCTCGATTACCACGCGGTGCGCCTCGACCTGCAGTTTTTCCTGCCGGCCTACGGCGCGGCCTTCCTCGTGGCCCTGATGCCGGTGCCGGCCCTGCGCTACGCGACGGCGGCGGGACTCTTTCTCATGTACCTCTGGTACGTCAAAATTCATCTCGCGCACGGCGAAGTCAGCGAGGTCGAACTCGAGCCGCTGTATTTTGCGCGCAAGGCGGGTCACCCGGCCACGGCGCTGGTCGCGGCCCAGGCCGTCGTCGGGCTGGGACTGCTCGTCGGGGGCGCGCACCTGTTCGTGCACGCGGTGGAGGACGTCGCGCTTGGGATAGGCGTCTCGCCGCTGATCCTCTCCCTGCTGGTCGCGCCGATCGCCACCGAGCTGCCGGAGAAGATGAACAGCCTGCTCTGGATCTACCAGAAGAAGGACACGCTGGCGGTCGGGAACATCACGGGCGCCATGGTCTTCCAGGGAACGTTCCCGGTGTCGGTGGGCCTGCTCGGCACGGGCTGGAACCTCGACCAGGCGTCGTTGATCAGCATTCTGCTCCCCATCGCCGCGACGGGCTTCCTCCTCGCGCTGATTCACATCACCGGCAAGTGGCAGCCGCGTCTGTTGGTCTCGACCGCCGCCCTGTATGCGGGCTATATCGCGTACCTGTTCCTCCGGTAAGGCTGGGCGATGAGCCGGCGTGAGACAAAAACGGAAAGGGGCGTTGTGACCGAGGACACGGCCGGGCGCGAAACGCGCCTGATCCTGTGGGTCATCCTCGGCCTGAACTGGGGCGTGGCGGCGGCGAAACTGGTCTACGGCTGGATGACCGGCTCTGTCAGCATGCAGGCTGACGGGATACATTCCTCGTTCGACGGCATGTCGAACGTGATCGGCCTCATCGGTCTGTGGGTGGCCGCCCACCCGCCGGATGCGGGACATCCCTACGGCCACAAGAAATACGAGACTTTCGCGGCCGCCGCGATCGGCGTGCTGCTGTTCGGGACCTGCCTGTACATTCTCCGCAACAGCTATCTTCACTGGCGCGAAAGCGTCGTGCCGGAGGTGACCGGGCTCAGCTTCGCGATCATGCTCGGGACGATGGCCGTCAACTGGGGCGTCATGACCTGGGAGCGGCGGCGCGGCAAGGCCCTGCAGAGCGAGATCCTGGTGGCCGATTCGCTCCACACGGCGAGCGACATCCTCTCGTCCCTGGCGGTGCTGATCGGCCTCGCGGCCGTCGCGGCGGGCTATCCGCTCCTGGACCCGGTCGCGGGCGTGGTCATCGCGGGCTTCATCGGCCACACGGGCGTGCTGGTCCTCAAGGAGGCGTCGCAGTCGCTCTCGGACCGGGCGCGCCTCGACGCCGGGGCGGTCCGCCGGGTGGCGCTGACGGTGGACGGCGTGCGCTGCTGCGACGACATCCGGACGCGGGGCATGGCGCGGCACGTCTTCATGGACCTGTGCATCCACGTGGATCCGGCGATGACCATCGCCCGCGCCCACACCGTCGCGCATAACGTGGAGGATCGGCTCAAGCAGACGTTCCCCGGCGTGGCCGAAGTCGTGGTCCATGTGGAACCGGAGGACCATGGATGACAGGCATCTCCGGGCGCTGATCGGCGAGCGCCATCCGACGTCCTCCCCAGCCGCGCTCCGGCAGGCCGAAGACTATCTCGCCGCCCAGTTCAGGATGCTTGGCCTGACGGTTTCGGCCCATCCGTTCGGGGCGCTTGGCGGGACGTACCGCAACGTCATCGGGGCCAGTTTCGCCTCGACGCCTTTGCCGGCAGGCGAGGCCCCGCTCATCGTGGCGGCGCATTACGACACGGTCATGGGCTCGCCCGGCGCCGATGATAATGCCAGCGCGCTGGCCGTCCTGCTGGACGTGGCCCACGGCCTTCGGGACGTCCCGTTGAGCCGGGAGGTTCGCTTTATCGCGTTCTGCCTGGAGGAGGAAGACCTGCTGGGCAGCCTGGCCTATGCGTCGTGGCTGCGCGAATCTAACCAGCGGATCGGCGGCGCCATCGTGCTGGAATGCGTGGGCTACGCGAAGTCCGAAGAAGGCTCGCAGCGGAAGCCGTCGACGGGAAGGGGCGCGTCTTGGCGCGCCTGGGGTGGGCGGGTGCAACAGATACCGGTCGCCGTGCCGTCCACGGGCGACTTTCTGGCGATCGTCGGCAATACCGCATCAGCCGCTCTCGTGGCTGCGGTCGAGGGTGCTGCTAAGGAGCATGTGCCGGACCTGAAGACCGTCGCGTTGACGGTGCCGGGGAACGGCGAACTGCTGCCCGACACCCGGCGGAGCGATCACGCGGCCTTCTGGCATTACGGCTATCCGGCCGTCATGCTGACCGACACCGCCGATTTCCGCAACCCGCATTACCATCGGCCCACCGACCGTCTCGATACGCTGGATATGGAATTCATGGAGAAGGTCGCACGGACCGTCACGGCCACCGTGATGGGTCTGGCGGGTGCTGGAATGAAAAAATCGGTACAATGAAGGGGATGAGCGTCAAGAAGCCGCTGCTCGGCATCACGATGGGTGATCCCGCCGGGATTGGGCCGGAGGTGATCGTCAAGGCACTCGCGCGGCCGCTGGTTCGGCGGCTGTGCCGGCCGGTGGTGATCGGCTCGCCCGAGGTGCTGGCCAAGGTCGCCTGCGCGCTCAAGGTTCGCATCAAAATCCGCCGGGTGGCCGACCCGGATGACGCGGTGCCGGCCGGCGTGATTCCCGTGCTGGACCCCTTGCCCGAGCCACTTGGCTCCTTCACGCCGGGCCGCGTCTCGAGGGAGACCGGCGCGGCCCAGGCGCTCTACATCAAGGAAGCGGTCCGGCTGGCATTGGCGAAACGCATCGCCGGCATCGTGACCGCGCCCATCAACAAGGAGGCGATCAACCTCGCCGGCTACTCCTATCCGGGCCATACCGAGATGCTGGCCGACCTGACGGGCGCCAAAGAGGTCGGCATGATGATCGTCGGCGGGCCGCTGCGCTTCCTGTTCGCCACGACGCACGTCGCGATCAGGGAGATGCCGGAGCTGCTGACGCCCGAACGCATCGAGCGGGCAATCCGCTTGTGCCACTTGGGATTGACCGCGCTGTTCGGCATCAAGCGGCCGCGGATCGCGGTGGCGGCCCTCAACCCCCACGGCGGCGAGGGCGGCCTGTTCGGGACCGAAGAACGGACCGCCATCGGCCCCGGCGTCGAACGAGCCCGCGCGCAGGGATTTCCCGCGGTCGGGCCGCTTCCGGCGGACACGCTGATCGGGCAGGCGGCACGCGGCACGTACGATGCGGTGGTGGCCATGTACCACGACCAGGGACTGATTCCGCTGAAGTTGGCCGCCTTCGGCAAGTCGGTCAACATCACCGTGGGGCTTCCCATCATCCGCACATCGGTGGACCATGGCACCGCCTACGACATCGTCGGCCAGGGCCGGGCCGACGACGGGAGCCTCCTCGAAGCGATCCGTCTCGCCGTGACGTTCGTGCGGAATACCTCCCGCTGATGGCGCGGCCGCCTCTCGGACAGAACTTCCTGATCGACAAGAACATCGTCCGCAAGATCGTCCGGGCGGCGCAGCTACAGCCGGGCGAGACGGTCCTGGAGGTCGGGCCGGGCCGCGGCATCCTCACGGAAGCGCTCCTCGACGCGTCGGGCTTGGTGGTCGCGATCGAGCTGGACGCCGCCCTGTGCGGCCGTCTTCGCGAGACGTTCGGAGCCCGTCCAAATTTCCGCCTGATTCAGGGTGATGCGGTCACGTTCGATTATGCGCAGGTGCCCAGCCCGTTTCTGGTGGTCGCCAACCTGCCGTACTATGTCTCCACGCCGCTCCTGTTCAGGCTTTTGGACCAGGGGCGGCGGGTGGACCGCCTGGTCTTGATGCTTCAGGAAGAGGTGGCCGCGCGGCTCGCCGCGGCTCCCGGGAGCAGGGAGTACGGCGTGCTGTCGGTCGCGGCGCAGTTCCGGTGCGACGTGCGGCTGGCGTTCAAGGTGCCGGCCTCGTGCTTTCGCCCTTCGCCGAAGGTGGGGTCGGCGGTGGTGGCGCTCACGCCCCTGGCGCGGCCGAGGGTTGCGGTCGGCGACGAGCGCCTCTTCTTTCGAGTGGTGCGCGGGAGCTTTGCCCACCGGCGCAAAGCCCTGCCGAATTCGCTCCGCGATGAGGGCTTCGACGCGGCGAAGACGGCCGCCGCGCTCGAAAAGGCCGGGATTGCGCCGCGCCGCCGCGCCGAAACGTTGAGCATCGAAGAATTCGCCGCGCTGACCGATGCGCTCTCTCCGGGACCGCCGCGGTCCGATGGAAACGTCCGAAAAGATGTGCTTTACTAAGGCTCCATGAGCCTTCTTGTCACAGGCGCCTGCGGTTTTATCGGCCATCGGGTGGCCCGCACCCTGCTTCAGCAGGGCCGGAAAGAACTGATCCTGGTCGACGCACCGGACTACCTGCGCACGCGTGAGTGCGCGAAAGGGCTGGAGAGCCTTCCGTTCATTGACCGGGCCGAGCTCTTCGACAGGTTGCCGGGCCTGACGGGCGTGGACGCGGTCTTGCACCTGGGCGCCTGCACGGACACGGGCCAGACCGATGAAGCGTACATGGAGCGGTGGAACACCGGGTACACGAAGAAATTGTGGCAGTGGTGCGCGGAAAAGAAAGTCCCGCTGGTCTACGCCTCCAGCGCGGCCACCTACGGACGCGGCGAGCAGGGCTACTCCGACGACCACGCGCGGCTTCTCGGGCTCAAGCCGCTGAACCTGTACGGAAGGAGCAAGCACGAGTTTGACCGCTGGGCCCTGCAGGAATCCCGGACTCCTCCCGTCTGGCACGGGCTCAAGTTCTTCAATGTGTACGGCCCCGGCGAAAATCACAAGAACCGGATGGCGTCCCCGGTCTACCACGGGTTTCATGAGATCCGGAAAGCGGGCACGATGACGTTGTTCAAGTCCCACCGGGACGGCATCCCCGACGGCCAGCAAAAGCGCGACTTCGTGTTTGTGGATGATGCCGTGCGGCTCTGTCTGTTCTGCCTGGAACGGAAGCCGGCCTCCGGCCTGTACAATTGCGGCACGGGCGACGCGCGGAGTTTTCTCGACCTGGCCCATGCCTTGTTTGCGGCCGTGGGCGTCAAGCCCGCCATCGAATGGGTGCCGACGCCCGAGAAGTTCCGGAGCGGCTATCAGTACTTCACCCAGGCCGACATGAGCAAGGCGAAGAACGCGGGGTACGACACGACGTGCACGCCGCTGGAAGAAGGCGTCGCGCAGTACGTGCGCTGGCTCCAAGCAAGCCCCGGCGTGTAAGTGCGGGAGAGCGTTCACCGCGCCGGCGGTATAGTCCCTCCAACGGCTATCCCATATATTGAGGTGAGACCCCGAAAGACCCAGGCCCGGAGGCTGGGTAGTCCCTAATTTCACGATAAAAAGTCAAAAAACCTGCCCCGGACACTGGAAAAACGGAATTGGTGCCTTATGATAAGGAGGTCACGCACAAATTGGAGGACCAGATGCGTAAGTGCAAGAAGTGTAAAGGCTCGATGTTTCCGGAGCGCGTGCTGGATATGCTGGATGGGCTGGTGGCTCATTTCTACGCCTGCGCCAATTGCGGTCGGCGGGAAGAGGCCGAGCATTGCATCCGGCCCATGCATACGGCTGAGGTCGGCGGCCCGGCCCGTTCCTGATAGACGACTCCCCGTTGCCTGTCTCTTCATCCCTCTCGCTGCTCTTCCCACAGGATTGACACCTCGATGAGGCGGGTGTAGCATCGGCTTGAAAGGAGGAGGTGTTCTTATGGAAGACCTTACTCCCCCGGACCATGTACGCCCGCCGACGGTGGCGCATGCCTCGCCACGGTGGGCCTTCTGCGCGGTGCCGAGCCGCCTCGCGTAAGTCTTCATCCGGTGCCTCCAGGCACGAGATCGCCGCGGCGATCAGGAAACGGATGCGGCTGAGCAAGAGGAACCCCGGCAAGGGGTGGAGGCGCTTGGTTCGTATCACCGACTGAAGCGCGTCACTCTCCGCTGAAGGCGGGTTCTTCACAAGAAGGCGAGCCCATAACGATTTGCCGGCGCCCCAAGCGCCACGACGGGCCGCTTCCCAAGGGAAGCGGCCCGTTTCGTTTGAAGCCCCCATGTAAGGTGGAATCATTGCTCTCTCTCCACTTTATATGGTAGTCTCCCCGATAATATGGCCGCTGCCGGTACCACCAAAAGCGGTGCGGCGGAGAACCGACATGAGATGGTGGGGGTGGTTGTCCTCACCATGGCCCTCCTGCTCGGCCTCTCGCTGCTGTCGTACTCGCCCCGCGACCCCATCCTATTCGAAGAGTCATTTCATGCCGATTCCATAGACAACTGGATCGGCAAGGTCGGGATGACGCTGGCCACCGGTGTCTTTGCGGCCGTCGGCGGCGGGGCGTACCTCCTGCCGATTGCCCTGGGCGTGCTGGGCTTCCGCTGCTTCTTGCGCGGAGGGATGGACATCACGCTCCGCAGCGCGGGAGGCTTTGCCGCGCTGCTCCTGTTTCTTTCCATGCTGCTGGCGCTCCGCCTGCGCGGCATCCCGACGCTGGGAAGCGGGTGGGTGCAGCTCGACCTCGCCGGCGGCCACGTCGGCGGTGTCCTCAGCGGCCTGCTCGTGGCGTACTTCGCCCCCGTGGGCGCGCACATCGTCGTCACGTCCGGACTGGTGCTCTCGCTCCTGGTGGCGGCCCCGGTGTCGCTGGTGACGATCGCCCAGCAGGCCGCCGAGGCTGCGGCGACGCTGCGCGAATGGGCGCAGGAGCGGTGGACGCGGCTTCGCGCCCGCTCGGCCGAGAAGCCGCGCAAACCGAAGGAGCGCGCCGTCAAGATCATCCGGGCCGAGCCGATCGCGCCGGCTGGCGAGGCCGCCGGCGAGACCAGTTCTGTCGAAATTGTTTCTGTGGAGATGTCCCCGGGGGAGGCCGTCGTTCCGGAGGTCCAGCCGGAACGCAAGAAGCGGCGGAAGAGTCCGCGGCGCGAGGAACTTCCCGAACAGGTGCTGCTTCCCGAAGTGGTCGGCGGGGCCGGGTACGTGCTGCCCGACCCGGTGACGCTGCTCGGCGATCCCGCAACGACGGTCGAGCGGCTCAGCGACGAGGAGATCCGCGCGCAGGCCCAGATCCTCACCCAGGCGCTGGCGAATTTCGGCATCAACGGCCAGGTGATTCAGACGCACGTCGGCCCCGTCGTGACGATGTACGAGTTCGAGCCGGCTCCCGGCGTCAAGGTGGCCCGCATCGTGAACCTCGCCGACGATCTGGCGCTGGCGCTCAAGGCGATCAGCATCCGCATCGTGGCGCCCATTCCGGGGAAGTCGGTGGTCGGCATCGAAGTGCCGAACCCGCGGCGCGAGGATGTGACGCTGAAGGAGATCGCCCTGAGCGAGTCCTACAAGGCGTCGCGGTCGCCGCTGAAACTCGCGCTGGGGAAGGACATCTTCGGGACGCCCATCGTCGCCGATTTGCGCGGGATGCCGCATCTGCTCGTTGCGGGGGCGACGGGGTCGGGCAAAAGCGTCGGGCTCAACACGATGATCCTGAGCATTCTCTTCGCGGCGAGGCCGGACGAGGTCAAGTTCCTGATGATCGATCCCAAGATGCTCGAGCTCACCGTGTACGAAGGAATCGCCCACCTGTGGCGGCCGGTGATCACGGAGCCCAAGGCCGCCGCGCGCGGGCTCATGCTGGCCGTCAAGGAAATGGAGCGTCGCTACAAGCTGATGGCCGAATACGGCGCCCGCAACATCGACGCGTACAACCGAGTCGTGGCCGAGGCGCAGGGTGTGCCGCCGCCGCAACCTGTCGACATTCCGACGGAGGCCGAGGTCGTGGCGGGAACGGAACCGGAGTACCTTTCGGAAGAGGACCGGCTGTCCGTCGGTGAAACGGCCGCCGGGCCGGACCGCAAGACGCCGCCCACGCCGTTGCCGTATCTGGTCATCGTCATCGACGAGCTGGCCGACCTGATGATGGTGGCCTCCAAGGAAGTGGAGGACTCCATCGCCCGGCTGGCCCAGATGGCCCGGGCCGCCGGCATCCACCTCATTCTGGCGACGCAGCGTCCTTCCGTGGATGTCCTGACCGGCCTCATCAAGGCGAACTTTCCGGCGCGCATCGCCTTTCAGGTGGCGTCCAAGACCGACTCCCGCACCGTCCTGGACCAGAACGGGGCGGACCAGTTGCTGGGCCGCGGGGACATGCTGTACCTCGCGACCGGCACGGGCAAGCTGACCCGCGTGCACGGCGCCTATGTCCCGGACGGGGACCTCAAAAAGGTCGTGGACTTCGTCAAGGCCCAGGGCGGCCCGGCCTATACCGCCGAAGCGGTCACGGCCGAGGCGGAGGAGCGTAGCGACTCCGGTGACCGCGACGAGATGTACGAGCAGGCCAAGGAGATCGTCATCGGCACCGGCCAGGCGTCGGCGTCCTTCCTGCAGCGCCGGATGCGCGTCGGCTATCCCCGCGCCGCCCGCATGATCGAGATGATGGAGCAGGACGGCATCGTCGGGGGCATGTCGCGGGACGGCCGCCGGGAGGTGCTCGTCAAGCGCGTCGGTGTGGACGAAGGCCCATGATCCGGCGTCCGTTCGCCCTGGCGGCGATCCTGATCGCCGGGGCCTGCCTGGCCGGGCCCGCGGCGGCCGGCGATCCCGTCAAGGACCTGGTGAAGAAGGTCGAGGCCCGCTACCAGAAGACCACCGATCTCACCGCCGAGTTCGCGCAGACCACCGCCGTCCGGGGCTTCGCCTCCGTCATCAAGTCGGCGGGACGGGTCTATCTCAAACGCCCCGGCCAGCTCCGGTGGGACTACCTGGAGCCCACGCTTGAGCAGATCTTTGTGCAAAACGACAAGGTCCAGTTCTACATTCCCGAGCACAAACAGGTGCTGAACGGGCAGCTCTCCAAGATGACCAACTCGCAGGCTCCCCTCCAGCTGCTCCAGGGCATCGGGCGGCTCGACGAGCACTACCTGGTCGCGCCGACGCCGGACGGCGCCAGGGGCAACGGCGGCCTTCCGCTCCTGAGCCTCACGCTGCCGGAGGGCGGGCCCGACCAGCCGCGCATCGTCGTCGAGGTCGACGCGGCCACCCACTTCCTCCGCCGGGTCGAGCTGCGCGACGTCAACGGGAACGTCTCCACGTTCACGTTCAGCGCATTCAAGGCGAACGCCGGTCTCAAGGACGAGCTGTTCGTCTTCACCGTCCCCAAGGGCGTGGAAGTCATCGCCGCTCCCACGCTGGCCCCGCCCTAGGTGACCGTCGATGCCCTGGACCGCCAAGTGGATCGCCGCCATCGTCGTGACGTTCGTGCTCCTGGTCATTGCCGACCGCATCTGGTACGTGCACGAGATGAAGGCCCTGGCGGGCAAGCTCGGCGTGGAATGGTCCAAGATCGAACGGCGCGGCACGTTCCCGTACGAGCACTTCAAAAAAGTGGTGCACTACGGCCTGACGCGGGAGGAAGCGCGCAGGCTCATGGCCCATTATTCCAGCGTGGAAGAGAAACAGTACGGCCAGTACCTGTACGAGACCTTTTACTATCGGTTCGGAGTCCTGAGCCGCCACGGGGTCCGGGTCGAGTATGACCAGTTCGGCCGCGTCCGCAAGGTCGACGATGCGCCGCCGGTTCCGCCGCAGGACTTCTCCAAGCTGGGAAATTGACAGTGGCTTGGGCGCTGAGTATAGTACTCCCATGTTCTCCGTACGGTATCATGCAGGGTTCAGGCTGCAGGCGGCGGTTGCGCTTCTGGCGTGGCTCGTGTGGGGCGGGCTGTCCGTCCTCGACGATATGGCCTTCGCCATGCAACCCAATGCGCCGTCGGTCTTTCTTGAGCAGGCGGTCGAACCCGGCAATGACGAAACGAAAGTGTTTGACCCGCAGGATGCCTGCCTCGTCGGCCATATGGCGGGAACGGGATCTCCCTTCATGGCGGCCCGCGATCAATTCGTCGTGCAATTTTCCGTCTTTCCCGGAGCGTCAGCCTCTCTCCTCTACCAGCTCTATTCCTCGTACCGCATCTGATCTTCGACCCGTCAGGCTTCGGTGTGCGCGTGCATTCCCGCCACACCAGGCCGTGCTGTGCGTGTATCCTTATTAGTGGACAGGACGCCATGAACGTTTTCTCTCACATTCGGAGAACCATCCGCATAGCCTGGCTCTGCTGCCTGGCGGCGGCGGTGCTTCTCTTTGTCGCGGTGCCGTTAGGTGCGCAGCCGGGCCCGGCACCATCGGCCGGCGCGGACGTCATGACGTTGACGTTGGACGAGGCGATGGCGCTGTTCCTCAGCCAGAACCTGGACCTCCTGATGGCCCAGTATGGGATCGAGTCCGCCAAGGGACTTGAGGTCACGGCCCGGCTCTTTCCCAATCCGACGTTGAGCATGGACGGGACGGGCTCGTTGACGCGCGGGACCAACAAGGTCGGCGCTCTGAACACGCGCGTGGACCAGCTTTTCGAGCTGGCCGGCAAGCGCGGTTACCGGCAGGAGAGCGCCCGCTTCGGCACGCTGTCCGCCGAGGCGGCCTTTGCGGACGCCGTCCGCACGCTCGGCTTTTCGGTCAAGGAGGTCTTCTACAAAGTCCTGCTGGCGCGGCGCAAGCTGGACCTGGCAAAAGACAACAGCGCCCGGTTCGCCGAGGTGGTGAAGATCAACACGCTCCGGTTCCAGAAGGGCGCGATCGCGGAGGCCGACGTGATCAAGCTGCGGGTGCAGTTCGTGGATTTCCAGACGCAGGTGATCACGGCCACACAGGAGCTGTTCGCGGCCCAGAACACGCTGAAGGGCCTGCTCGTCGTGCGGCCGCATGTGGAGTTGTCGCTCAAGGGCGAGCTGGAATACAAGCCGCGGACGCTCGAGCTGGACGTCCTGAAGACCGATGCGCTGACGACCCGTCCCGACGTGGTGGCCAAGGACCGGACGCTGTCCCAGAAGTCCTCGGAACTCAAGCTCGCGCGCGCGCTGCGCGTGCCGGACGTCACACTCGGGGGCGACTTTGTGATCCAGGGGCCGCAGGGCCCGAATACGGAGCACCAGGCCGGGATCGGGCTGAGCGTGCCGCTGCCGCTGTTCAATCGCAACCAGGGAGGCATCCTGCAGGCCGAGGCCGGCCTCAAGGCGGCGCAGTCCGATTTCGACAAAACCCGCCTGCAGGTTGAAATCGACGTGGAAAATGCGTACCGTGATTTCACTCAGACCGAGATGCTGATCAAAGCCTACCGCGGCGGCGTCCTGGACGACGCCAGGACTTCAAGGGAGATCGCCGAGAAGGCGTACGCGCGAGGCGGCATGACGATCCTCGACCTGCTCGATGCCTTCCGGACCTTCAACGCGACCACGCAGGGCTACCTGGACGCCCTCTTCGCCTACCAGCGGAGTCTCCTGGAGATCGACGCGGCGGTGGGGCGGGAGGTGACCAAGTGAGGAGGCAGGGGGCACTGGCGCTCGCGTTCGCGCTGGCTCTCGCGGCGGGCGGCTGCGGCGAGGGCGGCAAGACGGAAGCCGTGCAATCGGTTGAGAAGACCAGGCCGAACGGCGGCCGGGGCGCCTCTCCGGAAGTCCGGCCGCAGATCGTCGTGGAGCCCGCCCAGCTCAAGCCGATCTCCGGCGACTTGTCGCTTCCCGGCAAGGTCCAGTACAGCGAGGACCGGTTCGCCAGGATTTCCTCCCCTCTCGCCGGGCGGGTCACGGACGTGCGCGCAAAACTGGGCGAGAAAGTGGTCGCCGGGCAAACCCTCCTGGGCATCGACAGCGCCGACATCGGCGCCGCGTACTCCGATTACGTCAAGGCGCAATCGGATTTGCAGCTCGCCACCCGCAATTACGATTTGGCCAAGGATCTCTACGAGAACAAGGCCCTGTCAAAAAAAGACCTGGTCCAGGCCGAGAACGACTTTTTCAAGGCCCAGGCCGAGGACCGGCGGGCGCGGGAGCGGCTGCTGGCGCTCAGGGTGCCGGCTGCGGAACTGGACAAGCCGCGGGCGGAGCAGCGCATCACGTCGCGCTTCGAGCTCAAGGCGCCACTTGACGGCACCGTGGTTGAACGGTCCGTCACCGTCGGGCAGCTGGTGGGCACCGATCCCTCGCAGGTGCTGTACACGATCGCCGATCTGAACGTGCTGCAGGTGGTGGCGGAGGTCTATGAACGGGACCTCAGCCGCGTGGCCAGGGGCATTCCCGTGACGGTCGTGGTCGAAGCCTATCCCGATGAGACGTTCACGGGGACGATCGTCTACGTCGGGGACGTGGTGGACTCCGCCACGCGGACCATCAAGGTGCGCTGCAGCGTCACCAACCGGAACCTCAGGCTCAAGCCGGAGATGTTCGCGCGTGTCAGTCTCAAGATCGGGCCGGGGAACCCGGTGCTGGTCCTTCCCAAGGAAGCCGTGATGGAAGTGGGGGGGCAGGAGTTCGTGTTCGTGCAGGCCACCGACGGGCGGTACGTGCGCCGGCCGGTCGTGACCGGGATGACCTCCGGGGATGTCATCCAGATCCGGCAGGGCGTGCAAGTCGGGGAACGGGTCGTCGTCAAGGGGGCCCTCCTGCTCAAAGGCGAGCAGGAGAAGGGCTAGCCGTTGATAGTCCAGGCGCAATGATCGCCCGGATCGTCGAACTGGCCCTCGGCCAGCGGCTGTTCGTCATGATGCTGGGGGTCGTCCTTCTGTTCGGCGGGCTCTACGCCTTCCACGTCCTCGATGTCGTCGCCTATCCGGACCCGTCGCCGCCGATGGTCGAGGTGATCACCCAGTATCCCGGGTGGTCGGCCGAGGAGATCGAACGACAGATCACCATTCCCCTGGAAACAGTGCTGAACGGCACGCCGGGGCTGACCGACATCCGCTCGCTGTCGATCTTCGGTCTCAGCGACATCAAGGTGTACTTCGACTTCAAGACGGACTACTACTTCGACCGCCAGGAGGTCCTGAACCGGATCCAGTTGGTCAACCTGCCGGCCGGCGTCTTGCCGCAGCTCTCTCCCTGGTCCGCCATCGCCGAGATCTACCGCTACGAATTGGTCGGTCCGCCCGAGCTGTCGCTCAGCGACCTCAAGGCCATCCAGGACTGGCAGCTCCAGCGCAAGTTCAAGCAGGTCCGGGGCGTGATCGACGTCACGGCGTTCGGCGGGACGACGAAGGAGTACCACGTGGACGTGGACCCGCGCAGCCTGGCTCAATACAACGTGACGCTGGGACAGGTGCTGAACGCGTTGACCAACAGCAACGCGAACGTCGGAGGCAACTACCTGACGATCGGGCCGCAGAGCTTCAACGTCCGGGGCGTCGGCCTGATCCGGGACCTGGAGGACATCGAGAACGTCGTGGTGGTCGAGAAGGCCGGCGCGCCGATCTACGTCAGAAACGTCGCCGAGGTCTCGATCGGCAAGCGCGTGCGGCTGGGGAAGGTGGGGATCGACGACCGCGACGACGTGCTGGAGGGCGTCGTGCTGCTCCAGCGAGGCGCCAAGGCCATTCCGACGCTGGAGCGGGTGCGGAAGAAGATTGTGGATTTGAACAACGGGCAACTCCCTCCGGGCGTGCGGATCAAGGCCTTTTATGACCGGACGGACCTGATCGAGGTCACGATCAGGACCGTGCTGGAGATCCTGGCCGGGGGCATGATCCTTGTATTCCTGATCCTGTTCATCTTCCTGGGCCACATGCGCGCCGCCCTGATCGTGGCCCTGACGGTGCCGTTGGCCCTCCTGTTCACCTTTTCGATGATGGTGACCGTGGGCGAATCGGCCAACCTGATTTCGCTCGGCGCCATCGACTTCGGAATCATCGTGGACGCGGCGCTGATCATGGTGGAGGCGATTTTTTTGCAGCTCAGCCACCACTCGGCGCTCCTGCGCCCGCCCCAGGTGACCATCGTGCGGGCGGCCCGGCACGTCGGCCGCCCCATCTTTTTTTCTACACTCATCATCCTGGTCGCCTTCATCCCGCTGTTCACGATGACCGGCGTGCCGGGAAAGATCTTCGCGCCGATGTCGCTCACCTATGGGTTCGCGCTCTTCGGCGCGCTCCTCATCGCCGTCACGCTGTCGCCGGTGCTCTGCTCGTTCCTGCTGAAGCCGCCGCTCCGCGAGGAGGACACGCGGTTCGTCGCCTGGCTCAAGCGGCGCTATCTGCACGTGCTCCGGCTGGCCATGGCGCACCGGGGCGTGACCGTGGCGGTCGCCGCCGGATTGTTTGTCCTCGCCTTGGTCGCGTTGCCGCTGATGGGCGGGGAGTTCATGCCGGCGCTTGAGGAAGGCAATCTGTGGGTGCGGGCGACGATGCCGGTGGATATTTCGTTCGACGAGGCGGCCCGGATCGCCGCCGAAGCCCGGGGGATCTTTCGCTCGCATCCGGCCGTCCAATCCGTGGCCTCCCAGCTCGGCCGGCCGGATGATGGGACCGATCCGACGAGCTTCTTCAACGCGGAGTTTTTCGTCAACCTCAAACCGAAGTCGGGCTGGCCGTCTGGGCTGAACAAGGAAGGGATTATTCGTCAGATCGAAGAGAAACTGAAGGTCTTCCCCGGCATCACGTTCAATTTCTCGCAGGCCATCCAGGACAACGTGGAAGAGGCGATGTCCGGGGTCAAGGGGGAGAACTCCATCAAGTTGTTCGGCCGGGACCTGGCGCAGCTCGAGACGACGGCTCTGCAGATCGAAAAGGTGATGAAGCCCATCGCCGGCGTGCGGGACCTCGGCGTCTTCCGCCTGCTGGGTCAGCCTAACTTATTGATTGAAGTGGACCGGAACGCCTGCGCCCGCTACGGGGTGCTGGTGGGGGACGTGAACGCGGTCGTCCAGGCGGCGATCGGCGGACAGGCGGTCACGCAGGTGCTGGAAGGCGAGCGCCGGTTCGATCTGGTCGTCCGGTTCCTGTCGAAGTACCGGCAGGACGTGGAGGCGATCAGCGAGATCCAGGTCAGCACGCCGGACGGTCCGCGCATTCCCCTCAAGCAGCTCGCGAAGATCTCCACACAGACGGGGGCGTTCATCATCTACCGGGAAAACAACGAGCGGTACATTCCCATCAAGTTCAGCGTGAGGAATCGGGACCTGGAGGGAACGGTGCGCGAGGCGTTGGCTCGCATCAACGAGAAAATCCCCTTGCCTCCGGGGCTGCGCTTTGAGGTCGCCGGCCAGTACGATCAGCTTCAGGACGAAAAGGGGCGTCTGGCGGTCATCGTGCCGGTGAGCCTGCTCGTGATCCTGTTCCTGCTGTATTTGACGTTCAACTCCTTCAAAGACGCCTTCCTGGTACTGGCGACGGTGCCCTTCGCGCTGGTGGGAGGCATCTTCTCGCTGGTCCTGACCGGGACGCACTTCAGCATTTCCGCGGCGGTGGGCATCATCTCCCTCCTGGGTGTGGCGATCCTGGGCGGAGTGCTGCTGATCTCGCGCATCGACGAGCTCCTGCGGGAAGGCATCTCCGTCGATCAGGCGATCGTGGGCGCGGCGGAATCGCAGATGCGACCCATTCTCATGGCCACGCTCGGGGCCGCGATCGGCCTGCTCCCCGCGGCGGTGTCCACCGGCATCGGCTCGCAGGCCCAGCAGCCGCTCGCCCGCGTCGTGGTGGGCGGGATGATCACGGCCGCCGTGTTGATCCTCGTCGTGCTGCCGGTGCTCTACTCGATGTTCGGTCCGAGGAGCAGACCGGGTGCCGAACCGGACTCCCCGCCGGACCCGCCGCCGCTCGAGTCGGAGGGCGCAAACCGTGTGGTTTAAACGCTGGCTGCTCGGCCGTCCCCTTGCGACCGCCCAGGCGTCCCATGAACGGCTGTCGAATCCCGTCGCGTTGGCGATCTTTTCCTCGGACCCGCTCTCCTCGGTCGCCTACGCCACCGAGGAAATTCTGCTCGTCCTGGTCCTGGCCGGCACGGTCGCCCTGCACTACTCCATCGGCATCAGCCTCGTGATCGTGGGCTTGGTGGCGATTCTCACCGCGTCCTACCGGCAGACGATTTACGCCTACCCGTCCGGCGGCGGGGCCTTTGTCGTGGCGAAGTCCAATCTCGGGGAAGCGCCGGGGCTGGTCGCCGGGGCGGCGCTGCTGATCGACTATGTGCTGACCGTCGCGGTGAGCGTCGCGGCGGGCATCGCGGCCATCACGTCCGCAGTGCCGGAGCTGCACGCGCATCGGGTGGGCCTGGGCCTGCTGGCGATCGCCGTCCTCACCTGGGGCAACCTGCGGGGCGTCCGTGAATCGGGCAAGATCTTCGCCCTGCCGACCTATCTGTTCGTCGGCAGCCTGGGACTGGTCATCGTCGCCGGCCTGGGGCGCACGCTCTTCGGCTCTGCGGAGGCGCACCCGCTCCCGTCCGTCCCGGCCACGGAAGGGCTCACCCTGTTTCTGCTGCTGCGGGCCTTCTCCTCCGGCTGCACCGCCCTGACCGGCGTGGAGGCGATCTCGAACGGCGTGCCGACCTTCCGGGACCCGCCGTCCAAGAATGCCGCGACCACCATGATCTGGATGGCCTGTATCCTGGGCGGTCTGTTTCTTGGGATCACCGCGCTGGCCTACACCTACGGGCTCGTGCCGCGCCCAGAAGAAACCCTGATCTCCCAGATCGCCCGCATCTCGCTGGGCGGGGGCGTCCTGTACTATCTCATGCAGGTCGCGACGATGCTCATCCTGATCCTTGCGGCGAACACGAGCTACAACGGGTTCCCGCGGCTGGCCTGCCTACTGGCGCAGGACAACTTTCTGCCGCGCCAGATGCGGAACGTCGGGGACCGGCTGGCCTTCTCGAACGGGATTTTCATCCTGGGGTTGAGCGCGGCGCTCCTGCTGATCATCTTCCAGGGCGACACGCACGCGTTGATCCCGCTCTACGCCATCGGGGTTTTCCTGTCCTTCACCCTCTCCCAGGCGGGCATGGTCCGGCATTGGCAGGACCGCAAGGGCCGCGGCTGGCGGAAGAAGTTCGCAATCAACCTGACCGGCGCCGTTGCGACCGGCGTGGCCACCGTGGTCCTGGCCGTGACGAAGTTCACGCACGGCGCCTGGGTGGTGATTTTTCTGATCCCGCTCCTCATCGGCATGTTCAAGAAGATCCAGTGGCACTACAGGATGGCCGACTGGCAGCTGGAGCTGACCATGTACGAGCGGCCCAAGAACCCGCCGCCGAACGTCGTGGTGATGCCGATCGGCAGCGTCAATCGCGCGGTCGTCATCGCCATGGACTATGTCCGGCAGCGGGCCCATGACTTCCGCGTCGTCCATGTGGATGTCGATCCCGACGAGACGGCGAAGGTTAAGGAAGACTGGGACAAGTGGGGGACGGGCCTGCCCCTCGTGATCCTGCCGTCGCCGTATCGCTCGTTTCTGGAGCCGTTGCTGGACTACATCGAAAAGGTCCGCGAGGAAAACCCCGGCGGGTGGGTCACGGTGGCGCTGGCGGAGGTCCTACCGGCGCGCTGGTGGGAGAACCTGCTGCACAACCAGCGGGCCCTGCTGATCAAGGCGGCCGTGCTGTTCAAATTCCGCGTCATCGTCACCGACGTCCCCTACCATCTGGGCCCGTATTAGCCTCTTTCGCATGCCCTCGGCAGGATGCTAAAGTAGGACCTTTCCTTGGAGGTCCTTCTCATGCGTCGCCTTTTTTTTGTCGTGTCGGGATTCGCCGTGTGTGTTGGGCTGGGGCTTGGGGCGCCTGGTTCCGCGCAGGCTGCGAAAAAAAGCAAATCTGCGCCGGCGGTCTCGTCACCGGCGCTCGCCGCCGCGCAGCGGTACGCCGAGGCCGTTTCATCCGGCGATCGTGTCGCGGCCGGCCGGCTGGATTTCGCCTGCCAGCTTGGCATGGTGTCGTCCGGCCCTGCGCCGTTCAAGGCTTTTCCGCCCGAGGCAGACCCTGTCTATGCCCGATGCTGGGAGAAACTGGTCAAAGCCCACGAGACGGTGGTGGAGCAGCGCGATCTGGGCGTGGGCGATCTGTGGCCCGGCCGCGGGGCGCTGGTGTTCTTCAACGAGGACCTCGCCGAGTACGCGCCGTCCTTTTTCGTGATGGATCGCCTCGGGCTGTCGCCTCCGGCCGGCGGCCTCAAGATCGAAGCCGGCGCCAGCGCGCCGCTGCCGGCCGCCTCGTTCCGGCTGCGGGCCGGCGGCCAGTTGGTCGAGGCGCCGTCCGCTGTCGTCAAGATCA
>SCTG01000063.1 GCA_004298335.1 Nitrospirota bacterium | reverse complement strand
CTCACGGGCTGAAACATTCCGATCGTGACAACGACCAGGCTCACGGCGATTAACCGTCGCATAGGGCCTCCCTTCAGATTGCCCAAAAGAGGCGGGCTCCACTTCTGCATGGTGCCTGTCCCCCTTCTTCGCCTCAAACCAAGTAACCTGTTTCCTCATTCTATACCCGGGTTTTTCCCTTCGCTCAGACCGGCGGGCGGAGCTCACGCACGACCACCGGCTCCTGCTTGCCTTTGATCGTGAGCGCGCGCGCCGCCAGCTCGCCGAAGCGGCCGGCCACGGCGGCATGGACGGCTTCGCTCATGAGGATTGTGCCCGCCGCGGCCTGCGCCTGGATGCGGCTGGCCACGTTGACCGTGTCGCCGATTGCGGTAAAGTCCACCACGCCTTCGGCGCCCACATTGCCGACAAAGGCGGGCCCGGCATGGATGCCCACGCCAAGCGCCAGCCAGGGCCCCTCCGGTGTGCCATACCCGACGCCGCGCAACAGCGCTTCGCCCGCCCGCACGGCCATCTCCCGATAGCCGGGCCCGGCGACGCCCGGGATGAACAAGGCCATGACCGAGTCCCCCAGGAGCTTGTCAATGATGGCGTCGTGGTCAATCAGCACCTGGGTGGCCGCCTGGTAGAAGCGGTTCATCAGCGTGGCCACATCCTGGCCGGGCATTTGCTCCACCAGGGTGGTGTAGTTGCGAATATCCGCGAACAGCACGGCAATGTCCACCTCGGCGCCGCCCAGCGGCATGCGCTCACAGCACAAAGTACATAGGCGGGGGTTCTTGCGCGAGGGGCTCCACCCCAGGAAGCGAAGCGGCAGTCCGAACCCCGCAAACGGCACGAAGCAGATTTTACAGCGTGGTGCGGCAGGCACGAGGGGAAAGAGCCGGCGGGCCAGATGTTCCAGCCGGTGGCCCTTCACCAAGTGGTCACGCCACCAAGCCTCGTTGTCTTGTTGCGAGTGCGTCATCGTTCTTTCAGCCGCGCGCCGATCAAGCGTAATGCTCCTTCGGTGCGTTTCGTAATGTTCCGGTCCTTGCCGCACTGCGCGATGAAGTGTTTGAGGTCGTCCAGCGTATCCAGGTCGCGGCACTCCGGCAGGAGCCCCAGCGACAAGCCCGCCGCCTCGACCTTCTTCTTCGTCTCCACGAACACCGACGCCGTGCTCCAGGCGATGCCGCTGAATAGATCGGGGCGCATCGTTCGCAGGCCGATCAGATAGTACCCGCCGTCGGTCGTCGGCCCCAGCACCACGTCGTGCTTCTTGATGAGCGTGAGCGCCTCCACCAGGTGGGCGCGCGGCAGGGCCGGCAGGTCCGTCCCGGTCAGGAGCACGTCCTTCGCTCCCTGCTCGAAGGCGTCCTGCATGGCATGCATCATGCGGATGCCGAGGTCCGGCCCTCTTTGCAGGAGCAGCGTCGCCCCGTAACGCCCCTCCATCACCTTGAAGAACGGATGGTCGAGGTCCGGCGCGCCCGCCACGTACAACGAGATCCCCTGCAGACCCTTCGTCCGCTCGATCGCGTCCAGCACCAGCGAGCCATGGAGCGAAGCCGCTTCCTCCTCGTCCAGCGGCGGGCAGAGGCGCGTCTTGACCTCCCCCGGGATCGGGGCCTTGGCGAAGATGACCAGCGCCGTGTTCATCGCGCGTCGTCGTACAGGCGTTTCAAGCGACCAGGGCTCGCGCCCAGCCAGAAGAGCAGGCGGAGCCGCCACATCAGCAGGATGGTCCGGATCGCGCCGTGCCGTTCCCACCGGCGTCCCGACGTCATGACGCAGCGGCGCAGCGCGGCCACAAGGCCGGCCCGCTTCAGCCGCCGGCTGAAGGCGATGTCCTCCATGATCGGGATGTCCGGGAAGGCGCCGATATCCTCGAAGACTTTCCGCCGCACGAAGATTGCCTGGTCGCCCGTCGCGATGCCGGTCAGGCGGGCGCGCCAGCTCATCATGCGGCCCACGATCCAGAGCAGGCCGCGGTCGGGGACGAGCCGCGCGTTGAACCACCCGCCGGCGATCCGGGTGTCGGCCATGGCCGCGATGATGTCCTCCGCGGCCGCCGGGGGCAGCAGCGTGTCGGCGTGGAGGAACAAGAGGATCTCGCCCGTGGCGACGGCGGCGCCCGCGTTCATCTGCCTGGCCCGGCCCGTCGGCGCGTTCATGACGCGGGTCAGGGGATGGGCGAGCGCGACGTCCGCCAGCGTCCGGTCCCGGCTGCCGCCGTCCACCACCAGCACTTCCGAGAACGCGGGGTGCCGGAGCCTGGCCAGCGTCCCCGGGAGAGTCTTTTCTTCATGCAGGGTGGGAATGATGACCGAGATGGTCATTCCTGGGACGGGGGAAGGTTGATGCGCCGGACCGGCTGCTTCTTGGCGATGAGGATGAAATAGGCGACCACGGCGATGGTGCCGTACACCACCATGGCCTTCTCCCAGCGCGTAGCCGAGCCGATGGAGCTGATGTGGTAGTGCAGGGCGAGGCCGGTGAGGGTCGCGGCGGCCATCAGCGGAAACTTGTACCAGGCCGTGACGGTGCCGAAGACGAACAGCACGACGCCGATGAAGAAGATCACGAAGGGGAAGGAGGTGGCCTCCGAGCCGCTGCTCACGGCCAGCAGGAGCTGGAGCCAGCCCAGCACCATCATGATGAAGCCGACGAAGCGCGTAAGCGCGATGATGTGGCGCTCGCCCTCGGTGTCCTCCTCGTGCCCGGGGCGCTGCTCGTCCGGCTGTTTGGGCTGCTCGTCCATCGGTCTAGCCCCGGTATGGCTTGAAGTGCTTGCTCAGCGTCAGGCCCTGGAACTGGTAGGACGACCCGATGCCCTGACCATACACCTTTTCGGGACGCGCGTGCATTCTTTCGAAGAGCACCTTGAAGAACGTCTGGCCGTCGTGGATCAGGAACGGCACGTCGTGCGCCCGGACCTCCAGGACGATGGGGGTCCCGCGCAGGCCGCCGTCTCCGTAGCCGAAGCCGGGGTCGAAAAACCCCGCGTAGTGGGTGCGCAGCTCGCCGCAGGCCGCCTCGTAGGCCACCATCTCCGCCGCGTACTCCGGGGGGATGCGGATGCGCTCCTTCGACATGAGAATGTAAAAATCCTCCGGCTCCAGCAGCAGCGTCTCGTTCCGGTTCTGCGGAATGACCTCCCAGAAGTCGGTCGGGTCGTAGTCGCCGATGCGGGACAGGTCCAGCACCTGGCTGTTCTTCTTGGCGCGGAAGCCGATGACGCCGCCGTCGGCCTTCAGGTTGATGCGGAGGAAGAGCCCGTCGTCGAGCGTGAGGTCCTTCCCGGGGAGCGGCGCGTGGTCGCCGTACAGAAGGGGATCGGCCTTGTGCCGCGTCCGCAGCTCGCTGTCGCCGACCGTCGGTTGCCCGCTGACCACGCGGAGCTGGTTGAGGCACATGCCGGCCGAGATCCGGATCGAGAACGACCGCGGGACGACTTCGAGATAGAGCCGGCCGCGGTAGCCCGGGCGGATCTCGTCGAAGCGCGCGTACGAGTCCGTGATGGTGCGGGCGAAGACGTCGAGGCGTCCGGTGGTGCTCTTCGGGTTGGTCTTGGCGGCGAGCGTCCTCGGCAGGGCGAGCTCCTCCATCAGCGGGATCAGGTACACGTGCCCCTTCTCCAGCACGGCGCTCTTGCGGAGATCGAGCTCGTACATGACCATGTCGGAGCGGAACAGGTCCTGGACCACGAGCTTCTGCTCGACGGGCGATTGCTCGGGCAGAAAGCTGCTGAGCATGCGGTACGCGGTGTCGCCGAGCCGCAGGTCGAGGCTGGCCGGCTGGTACTGGCCGGCTGCGATCGGGGTCTTGGCGGCGATGACGCCGTCATGGACCAGCGTGTGGAGCTGCTGGTAGGCCAGGACTCCGCGGTTGCGGTTGCGCGCCTTGCGCTTGGGAGCGGGCTTGCTCATCGCGTCGCGTGGGCGCGCTACCCGAGCATGGAGTCGGCCAGGCCGCAGCCTGTGGACGAGGAGGGCGCCGCGACCATCGGCAACTCTCGGCGCTTGCCGTGGCCGTCCGGCTGTTCGGGTTGCGGGTAGATGTAGGTCTTCCCCTCGTAGTTGGTGAGGGTGGCCTGCTCCGGCGTGAGGCTGACGAGGTAGTCCGCTGGCAGCAGGGGGATCTTGCCGCCGCCGCCCGGCGCGTCGATCACGAAGTGCGGGACGCCCATGCCGCTCGTGTGGCCCTGCAGCGCCTTGACGATCTCCAGGCCGGTCTCGACCGTGGTGCGCAGGTGGTTCGTGCCGCGGGTCAGGTCGGCCTGGTAGAGATAGTAGGGCTTCACCCGCGCCAGCAGCAGTTGATGGACGAGGCGCGTCATCACCGCCGGGTCGTCGTTGACGCCCTTGAGCAGGACGGTCTGCGCGCCCAGCGGCACGCCCGCGTCCGCGAGCCGCCCGCAGGCGGCCTTGACCTCCGGCGTCAGCTCGTCCGGGTGGTTGAAGTGGAGGTTCATGTAGAGCGGGTGATAGCGCCTGATCATCTCGCAGAGCTCCGGCGTGATCCGTTCGGGCAGGCTGCCCGGCACGCGCGTACCGATCCGGATGATCTCGAGGTGGGGCACCGTGCGCAGGGCCTTGAGGATGCGCTCCAGCAGGTGGTCGGGCAGCAGGAGCGGGTCGCCGCCGGAGAGGATGATGTCCCGCACTTCCGGATGGGCCTGCAGGTACGCGACCACGCGCTCCAGCTCGCCCGGCTTGAGAAAGCCGGGCTTCCCGACGAGCCGCTTGCGCGTGCAGAACCGGCAGTAGATCGGACACTGGTTGGTCACCATGAAGAGGACCCGGTCCGGGTAGCGGTGCACGAGATGGGGGACGGGGCTGTCCATCTCCTCGTGCAGGGGATCGTCCGCGGGGCTCTCGTCGGTCAGCTCCTCCGGCTCGGGCACCACCTGGCGCCAGAACGCGTCGCCCTTTTCCTTGATGAGCTTCATCCACATCGGCGTGATGCGCATCGGATATTCCGCCACCACGTCGGCAATGGCGGACGGGTCCACGTCCAGGTGCTTGGCCAGTTCCTCGGGCTTCGTGATGCTGTTCGCCAGGGCCTGACGCCAGGTCTCCATCGTCGGGGTTCCCTCCCGCTATGATTTATGAGCGCGCGGCTTTGGAGCCGTGCGTGGTTTCCAAATAGGACAGGATGTCGCGCGTCTCGCTCAGCACCTTGTCGCCGTCCTTGAGCACGGGGACGTAGTACTGCCCCGAGACCGCAAAGACCTGCGCCCGATCCGGACGCGCGTCGGGCACGATGACGCTCTCGTACGCGAGGCCCAGGTCGTCGAGCCGTTGGACGACGAGCAGGCATTCGGGGCACCAGGGTACGTGATACAGGGTCATGGGGCCGCCATCGTAGCGGAAGGGAGTGGGGCACAAGGCGCCATCACTGCGTCGGTCATGCCGTGGATCAGCTTCTTGTCCAGCGGGCAGACGGTCGCGAGGATGCCGCCCAGCTCCACCTTCATAGCGGGAGGGGGCCCCGCCAAGGGCGCCCCTCCCGCACCCACCTCTCCCGTGACGAAGTAGTAAGGCGACAGGCGCACACGGCCTTCCATGGGCACGATCTCATCCGTGACCGGGTCGTGCCAGCTCGCGGCCACGCGGCGCCCCTTGCGAAACTCCTGGAGGATGTACGGCACCGTCGGGAACGACGCCAGCCCCCCGTCGATGGCGTCGGCCCATTCCTTCTGCGGCAGGTCGTGGCCCACCGAGACGCCGCGCGAGCCCCAGGCCAGTTCCGAAAATCCGGAGGGCTTGAGCGCGAACCGGCGCCCCTTCTGGCCGAGCCCCGCGACGGTCTTCCAGTCGGAGACGCCGCGCCCCTCCGCGGTGAGGCCGGGAATGACGGCATGCGGCGGCACCGGGCGCGGATCGAGAATCCAGGTGCGGGGCATGCATCGCCGGAGCAGCGAGAAAGTCTCTTCGCCCAGGTCCTGGCTCCAGAAGGGTTCGAGCGCGGGATGGTGCAGGAGCGCGAAGGCCAGCTTCTCTTCGAGCCAGGGCTTGGCGGGCGGGGTCATGGCCACGCGGCCCTGCTTGACGGCGTAGAGCAGCAGCTCGGCCTTGGGAATGTTTTTCAGGTCGAACAATTCGAAGAACCGGTAGAGCGTGGTGACGGCATCGGTCTCGCGCAGATAGAGGCCGTCTTCCGTGAAGGTCACGTCCTCGGGCGCGACGGCCTCCGCCGGCAGGCCGGCTTCGCGCAGGCGCGCGGCGAGCCAGCGCATCTCGGGGCGGTAGTCCTTGGCTTCCTCGGACACGACGATCGCGAGGTTGGGTGTGATCTCCGGCTGCAGCATACGGATCATACGGGCGAAGCCCTCGACCATGCCGTTGCGGCCTCCGGTGACCGACCAGCCGAGATCGGCATAGGCCTGGGCCATGCAGCCGGTGAGCCCGATGCCGCCGGGCACGGAGTCCAGTTCGCTGATCATGAAGCCGTCCTCGGTGAGGATCAGGTCCGGGCGGATCACGCCGGGCAGCGCGGATTTGAAACGATGCATGCGCGCGTGGTCGATGAGGTCGGACGGCTTGCCCTGGTCCAGGTACTCGGCCGCCCAGCGCGGTTGCGCGCCGCGGACGCTCTCGTAGTACAGGCGGTTCAGGGCCCGGGTGAAGCGGAGGAGGTGGCGGCCCAGCGAGTCAATCGCGGCGAGGTCGGCGGGCGTCAGCAAAAATGGAGCCGGGGAAACGCGCCAGGTGGCGCCGTCGTGCAGGCCCGCTTCGATGAGGCGGGCCCGGACGCGGCGGCTGTGCTCGCGGGCGATGTCGGGGAGCAGCTCAGTCGGCGGGGGGCCGGCCAGTGCGGTTGTGCGATCCATCACACCCACAATGAAGGGTTATACCGCAACGACCCGCGTGATCTCGGGAACGCTCGCCTTGAGCCGGCGCTCGATGCCCATCGTGACGGTCATGCTGGAGGCCGGGCATCCCGTGCACGCGCCCTTGAGGAGGACTTTCGCGGTGCCGTCTGCGGAGACCTCGAGCAGTTCGCAATCGCCGCCGTCCATCTGGAGCGCCGGCCGGATGCCGTTGAGCGCGTCCTGGACCCGGCGCGTGAGAGAGCTTGCGGAACTCTGTGATGAGGCCACCGCGGTCGTCCTCAAGATGCATTTATCCTACCATGGGGGGCGGGCGGGAACAAGTGGACGTTGGATGCCGGGGCGCCGTGCGGTACAATGATTCCACCTATGGAGACGCCGAAGTCCCGCGAGCTGCCCGTCGTCGTTGTCGAACAGATCGTGCCGAGCAAGGTCTGCTTCGCCTGCGACGTCTGCTGCCGCTTTCCCGAACAGGACAGCGCCCTGCGGCCCTACTTTACGAAGGAGGAGATCCGGGCGGCCGTCGCGCGCGGGCTGTCCCCGGACGCCTTTCCGGACCACGCCGGCTCGAAGGTCGCCGTGGTGCCTCATGGAGAGGGCTACCGGTGCCCGGCGTTCGATCCGCAGACAGGCCACTGCGGCATCTACGAGGATCGCCCCCTGGATTGCCGGCTCTACCCGGTCGCGGTCATGTGGGACCATGCGCACTCGGCGGTTGTCATGGGATGGGACAGCAAGTGCCCCTTCATCCGGGACAACCTGGACAGCCCCGAGTCGCGGGCCTACGTCGAGCGCATCGCGGCCCTTCTTGAATCTAAAGAGTCAGTTAAAGTATTAGCTTGTAACAGTCAGTTAATAGGACTATTCCAAGACGATGTGATTGTGCTGAGACGGCTCGATCGGCTCACCGACACGTTGCGCTCATCTACTTCTTTCGAGCGGTAGGTCTGTGCCGGCGCCGCCCCTCCGTCCACTCGCGCTTGCAGACCGCTCGTGGTTCGAGGCCCGCCTGGCCGCCCATCCGGTGCCGGGGGACCAGCCGGCCGCGTACGCCGTTCCCTATCATTTCATCTGGCGCGATCTGTTCACGTACGAGTGGATGGAACAAGAGGGCCATCTCTGTCTTGTGGCAGGCAACAAGGACGGCGCCTTCCTCGCGCTCCCGCCGATCGGGCCGGACCCCTGCGGCCCTGCGATGCCGGTGGCGTTGGCCGTTCTGTCCGGGCGAAATAAAACCAGGGCGCTGACCCGCATTGAGAACGTGCCAGAGAGCCTGGCGGCCTGCTGCCGCGAGCTGGGGTATCGCGTGGCGCCCAGGGGGCCGGACTATCTCTACCGGCGGGACGATCTTGTCGGACTGCACGGCGACCGGTTCAAGAGTCAGCGGGTGGACTATAACCATTGCGTCAAACAGGCGCGTCCGGCGTGCCGGGCTTTTCATCCGGATGATGCCGAGGCCTGTCTGGCTTTGTACCGACACTGGCAGGAGGGCGTGAAACCGGATGGCGCGTCCGATCTGGCCCGGCACCTGGCGACTGATGCGGAGTCGGCGCACCGAAACGGTATTGCTCATGCGGCCGAACTCGGTTTAAAGGGACGCGTGGTCGAAGTGGAGGGGCGGATCGCGGCCTACACGTTCGGCTATCCGCTCAATGCGCAGACGTTCTGCGTGCTGTTCGAGATCGCCGACCGGCGGGTGAAAGGGCTGGGGGCATACATCTTCCGCGAGTTCTGCCGCGAGTTGGAGCCCTATGAGTTCATCAACACGATGGACGACTCGGGCCTCGAGGGCCTCCGCCGCGCCAAGCTCGCCTATCATCCGCTCAGACTCGTCGAGTCTTATATCGTCAGCCCGGCATGAAGGGGTCTGGCTCATTTTCTTCCGAGAAAAGGTGCCTGACCCCGTTTTCTCACCACCCTGGAGGCGGCCAGTGCTCTAACGCCGCTCC
>SCTG01000223.1 GCA_004298335.1 Nitrospirota bacterium | reverse complement strand
AAACTCAAGGTACCCGCACTTATTGTTGTCACATCTGAATCCGTATTAGCGCCACCGAAAATTAATGTACCTGTGCCTGCTTTCGTAAACGCATTACCACCCGTCATAATACCGTTATAAGTCAATGTAGTTGATGGATCCGTCGAAATAGTACTGTCCGCCGTAAGAGAAATGCCGCGATTAGAATTTAGCGTAAAAGAAGCTGTTGTTTCTAAGGTACCGCCACCTAACTTGAGTTGTCCGGCAGTAGCTGCACCCGGTGCTGTTCCCAGATTATTATCAGCACTGATAGCCAATATGCCGCCATTGATTGTTGTAGAGCCGGTGTATGCATTCGCACCAGAGAGTGTCAGTGTACCATTATCGGTTTTAGTTAATGCACCTGTTGTATTTGCACTGGCACCCGACATCGTTAAATTGGTGCTACCCGAGACGACATCGATAGTACTATTCGTTGCTGCAGTTAAGGTAAATGCTCTATCGGTGGAAGTTGTTGCGCCGGTATATTGCAATATACCACCACCCAATACTAAATTAGCAGCCGCATTCGTTGCCTGACCAAGATTGCCAGCCACACCTCCATTATTAATGGTACTAATACTTAATGTGCCTGCATTAATGGTCGTCGCACCTGTGTAAATGTTCGTACCCGACAAAGCTAATAAGCCTGGCCCAGCTTTAGTTACACCAAATGTTGCGCCACTCACAACCGCTGACACAGACAAATCACTCGTCTCTGTACCTGTTCCTGCACTGACTGTGAAAGTACGAGTTGCACCGCCTAAATCCAGATTGCCGCTGATCGATGCATTGGTAGAACCAGATCCATTCACACTCAATGTCACATTACCGCCTAAAGAAAGCGTACCTGCGCCGGTTGTGACGCTGGCACCCGAAGTAGAACCACTTTCCATGGTTAAAGTAGTAATTGAGTTGCTCAAACCATTTAAATCTAATGTACCTGCGGCACGCACCGTCGCAGCTTGTGCAGTTGAAAATGCGTTTGTTACACCGTCACGCAATGTACCTGAATTAACAGTTAACCCACCTGAGAGAGCGACACTTTTATTCTCCTGAAATACACCTGAGCCACTGACAGCTAAACCACCTGTACCTGTGACACTTGCATTTGCACCAAAAGTGAGGTTGTTAACGGCAAACACATTAGCAGTAGTGCCA
>SCTG01000062.1 GCA_004298335.1 Nitrospirota bacterium | reverse complement strand
ACGCAGGCCGTGACGGCGACCGGCACAATCAATCCCGTGATCACGGTGCAGGTCGGCAGCCAAGTGTCCGGCATTATCAAGGCGCTCTATGCCGATTTCAACTCGGTGGTGAAGGCCGGCCAGGTGGTGGCCCAGCTTGATCCGGCTCCTTTTCGGACCGTTGTCACGCAGATGGAAGCCAGCCTCCAGAACGCCTTGGGGAATGTGGCCAGGGCCCGCGCCGATCTGTCTTTGCAAAAGCTCAACTTCGACCGCGCGAAGGTGTTGTTTCAGCAGCAACTGAATGCCCAGCAGGATGTGGATAATGCCCGCGCCGCCTTTGAAACCTCCCAGGCCAATCTGCAAATTGCGGAGGCGCAGGTAAAACAGGCGCAGGCGCAGCTGGACACGGCGAAAGTCAATCTGGAGTACACCACCATCCACTCTCCCGTCCACGGCATTGTGATCTCGCGGAACGTGGACGTCGGGCAGACGGTGGCGGCGAGCTTTCAAGCCCCGATTCTGTTTCTGATCGCCAAGGATCTGACCAAAATGCAGGTAGATACGAACGTCAGCGAATCCGACATCGGAGGCATTACCGATGGCAAGGCCGCCACGTTTGCCGTGGACGCCTATCCCAAGCAAGTCTTCAAGGGGGCGGTCATCCAGGTTCGGAACGCGCCGATCACGGTTCAAAATGTCGTGACCTACGACATCGTGATTGGGGTCGACAATACCGATCTACGGTTGCGGCCAGGTATGACGGCCAACGCCTCGATCGTGATTGCCCGCCGGGACGATGTCCTGAAGGTTCCCAACCAGGCCGTGCGGTTCAAGCCGGCTCTGGTCAAGGGGGCAGAGAAGTCAGGCGGGCCGCCGGGGGCCTCTGCGGGGAAGCAGGACGGCGCCGGCAAGGGGGGCTCTTCCGAAGGGGGCAGGCGCGAAGGCGCTGAGGGCAAGCCCAGGCCGAAAGTCTGGCTGCGCGGTCCCCAGGGAGAGCCGGCGCCGGTGGAGGTCAAAACCGGCATCACGGACGGGACCTTCTCCGAGCTCGTCGAGGGCGAGTTGAAGGAAGGCGATGAAGTCATCATCGGAATTGAGATGCCGAAGGGGTCGTCCGGCAGCAGCTTGCCGCCCGGATTCGGCTCCCAGCCGTCTCAACGCCCCAGCACCGGCACGCCGAGGGGGATGTGAGATGAGCCTCATTATCTGCCGGGCCCTCGTCAAAACCTATCGAATGGGCGAGATGGAGGTCCACGCTCTTCGAGGGGTTTCGCTGAAGATTGACGCGGGAGAATTGGTGGCTGTCATGGGGGCGTCCGGATCGGGCAAATCCACCCTCATGAACATCCTGGGGTGTCTCGACATCCCGACACGCGGGACCTATGCGTTGGACGGGATCGACATCTCGACCCTGAGCGGGGGGCGGCTGGCGGAGATCCGCAACAGTAAAATCGGGTTCGTGTTTCAGAGTTTTAATCTGATTGCCCGGACCACCGCTCGCGAGAACGTGCAATTGCCGCTGTTCTATCGAGGGCTTCCCTCGCGCGAGCAGAAGGCCCTCGCCTTGCGCGCTCTGGCGCGTGTGGGGCTGGCCGATCGCGAACGGCACCATCCGGCGCAATTGTCCGGAGGGCAACAGCAGCGGGTGGCCATCGCCCGCGCTCTGGTCACGAACCCGCCGATCATTCTGGCCGACGAGCCGACCGGTAATTTGGACAGTCAGGCGTCCCAGGAGATCATGGGTACGCTGACGGCCCTCAATGCGGAGGGGATCACCATCATCCTGGTTACGCACGAGCCGGATGTCGCGCGATATGCCAGGAGAATCATCATGATGAAGGACGGAGTGATCCTGTCCGATCGACGCAACGAGGGAGTGGCTGTGGCCCAGACCGTGCCGTCGGAGGCCGGCGTATGAATTTTCTTCTGATGACGGTGCTGGTGGCGTTCCGGGTGCTGGGCCGGCATCGGTTGCGGTCGGTGCTGACGATGCTGGGCATCATCATCGGGGTGGGGGCCGTCATCGCGATGGTCAGCATCGGGGAAGGCGCCAAGGCCGCCGTGCAGGCCCAGATCGCCTCCTTCGGCACCAACGTCATCACGATCCTGCCGGGAGCCACGACCACCACGGGAGTGCGGACCGGCCATGGCGGAGCGGTGACGTTGACCATTTCCGACATGGAGGAGTTGAAGAAGATTCCCGGCGTGACGGATGTCGGCTGGGCCCGGCGCGACGTGACGCAGGTTGTCCATGAAAACAAAAACTGGTTCACGACGATCAACGGCGTGACCACCGGCTATCTGGTCATCAGGGGCTGGTCCACAGTGAGCGGGGACTTCTTCACGCCGACCGACAACGACACGGCCGCCAAGGTGGTGCTGATCGGCAACACGGTCATCGAGAATTTGTTTGGTCCGGGTGAAGACCCGGTGGGAGCCACCATTCGGATCAAGAACATTCCATTCAAGGTTGTCGGCACGCTGATTGCCAAGGGATACGACACGCGGGGAAGCGACCAGGACGATGTGGTGTTTATCCCCTTCAACACGGCCGAGCGCAAGGTCATGGGCACTAAATTTCTCGGATCGATCGGCGCGGGGTTCATGTCCGCGGAATCGCCGGAGCAAATGTCCCAGATCGTCGAGGAGATCAAGCGTATTCTGCGCCAACGGCATAAGTTGCGTTCCGGTCAGGATGATGATTTTACGGTCCGCAATCAGCTTGATATCGCCAAGGTTCAGGAGGGGACCAGCGAGTCGATGAAACTGCTCCTGCTGGCCGTGGCGTCCATTTCGCTGCTGGTCGGGGGGATCGGGATCATGAATATCCTTCTGGTGTCGGTAACGGAACGCACCCGTGAGATCGGCATCCGCATGGCCGTGGGGGCCAAGCGCCGGCATATCCTGCTGCAGTTCCTGGTGGAGGCCGTGGTCCTCAGTACCCTGGGCGGGCTGATCGGCATAGGGATGGGAGTCGCCGGCGCTAATGTCGCCTCCAACATCGCCGGCTGGCCGACCATCATCTCCAGCGAGATCCTGGTGATTGCCTTCGGGTTCTCCGCTTTGGTGGGCGTCTTTTTCGGCCTCTATCCCGCCAACAAGGCCTCTCGGTTGAACCCGATTGAGGCGTTGCGGTACGAGTAGGCTCAAGGGAACGATCGATGTGGAATCAAAACTTCATGTTCACGCAGGCCGGAACCGAGCCCATTGCGAAGACCGAGAATGAGCTGTTCCATGATATCCCGCAGGCGATGGACAGCGCGGCGTTGAACGGCGAGCGGTATATCTCCGTCTGGGTGCAGGGCGAGGAGGAGAAAGGCAAGCCGGTGGCGTACACGAACATGTACGCGCGGACGGCCATGCTGGACGTCGGCCGCGGGACCGGCATGCTGCAGCCGCTGCAGGGCCGTTCACACCAGATCAAGAAGCTGCTGTCAGAGGCGCAGAAGACTTGGATCAAGACATGGCTGATGAAGACATCCGCCGAGGCCTGGGACAACAGCGAGGATTCGTTCAAGATGATCTTCGAGGAGGACTGACCGCGAAAAAAAAGACCGACGGCGCTGATGGGAGCCACCGTCGGTCTGTCTCGAAGAGTGTTACTTCTTCTCTTCTTTCTTCTTCTTGCCCTTCTTCTCTGCCTTGGCGTCGGCCTTCTTGCCCTCGTCCTTCTTCATCTCACCGGCAGGAGCGGCGGCAGGAGCGGCGTCCTTCTTCTCATCCGCAAAGGTGGAGCCGGCAAAGGTCAAGCCGATCATCACCGCGAACAGCGCTGCGAAAATTGCCTTCATGTAGATTCACCCCCTTCCGTTGTATAGCGTGTGTACCCACCCAGATACTAAGCATTTCATATGCCATGGCCGTTTACACAGACTCGCTACAAGATGCAAGTATTTCAATAAGTTATGAAGCATTGTCGATGACGAATCGGCCGGCAGGCGGCTGACATACCGGGTTTGGGGCAACGGTCGCCCGGATTGCGTCATCGGTTCGCGGCTTCGTTGCAAATCGGGGGACTGCCCCCTATACTCCCCTCGCTGGTCACCGGGGAGTTGCAGCATGACGCATGGTCGAACGTGGTCCTGGGCGGTTATCACGGGTGCCTGTGCGCTGTCTGCGGTGCTGTGGGTCTCGGCCGTCGGGTTGAAAGACGGTTCCACAGGTCCCGCCACCACTGCTGAAATGCTCTATTCGCCGGAGGACCGGCCGGCCGATCGCCTGGTGGCTCTCTATGAGGAAGCCCGGCAGAGCATCTATCTGGCGAGCTACGGATTGACCTACCCTCCGATCGTGCATGCGCTGGTGGCGGCGAAAAAACGTGGCGTGGATGTGCGGGTGATCACCGACCGCGGGAAGCTGGACGACCAGAAGCAGCGGGCCGCTCTGGAGACCTTGAAGCTTGCCGGAATCCCGATCAAGGTCAACCGGCATGACGGGTTGATGCATCTCAAGCAGGCCGTCGTGGATGACCGCGTCAATACCTCCGGTTCGATGAATCAGACGGCCAGCGCCGCTCGGTATAACGACGAGCGGCTCGATATCCTGCACGATCCCGCCAGCACGCATCGGGCCAAGGAAAAGTTTCTGAAGATGTGGGCCGACCACAGCCGCTACGAAGACTGGCGATGAAGGTTGAGGTGGTCGTCGTGGGGGCGGGGGGCGGTGGCGCCGTCCTGGGTCTGGCGCTTGCGCAGCAGGGCGTGTCCGTGCTGGTGCTGGAGCGGCAGCCGGGCCCGCCCGCCGATCTTCGGGGCGAGACGATCCAGCCGAACGGCCAGCGGATCCTCGAGCAATTAGGCATCCTCCCGGCGCTCACGCCGGAGACCGTTCAGGCCGTGTCGCGCTTTCACTTCGTCGGCATCGGCGGCGAGCGGCTCTGCACGATGGACTACGAAGTCCTTCCCGCCCCGCACAATCGCGCGCTGGTGGCCCTCTCCGGCGCCGTGCATCATCTGATCCTAGGCCGGCTTTCCGCCCAGAAAAGCGCGCAGCTCTGGTATGGGACGGAGTTCCAGGGGCTTGTGCAGCAGGGGGGACGGGTCGGCGGGGTTGTGGTGCGCCGCGCGGGAGAGGACGGCAGCATTGAGGTCGAGGCCCAGCTCGTGGTCGGAGCCGACGGGGCCGGGTCGCTGGTGCGGCGGGCACTGGGTGTTAACGCCGATGTCCATCGTTATCGGCAGGGCTACTTGATCATGCTGCTCCCGAGGCCGGAAGGGATGCAAGGCGAGGCCCGGTACTATGTCGGCCGCGGCGAACTGCTGGGGCTATTCCCGGCGCCTGGGGAACGTGTGGTGGCGCTCTACATGGTCGAAACGGATGCGGTCGAAGCGTTCAAGGCGCGGGGTTTGGCGGCGTTCAAGGCACGTGTCGGAGAAATCGATGCGGCGATGGCCAAGCCGTTGGAGAGTCTGACGGCGTGGGAGCAGGTGGGCTTTCTGCCCTGCACGAGGGTCCGGACGGACCGCTGGGTGGTGGAGGGCGCGGCGCTGATCGGCGACGCGGCGCATGCGATGAACCCGCACGCTTCGCAGGGGCGGATGCAGGCGATGGCGGATGCGATGGCGCTGGCCGAGGTCATCATGCGTTGCCGGGTGACGGGGGACTGGTCGGCGCGAGCCCTGTCTGCCTACGAGCGGGCCCGCCGCCCGCAGGTGGAGATGCTCCAGCGGCTTGCGGACGAGCAGGTGTTGTTCTGGAATGCGGCGGACCCGGTGCGCTGCTTCCTGCGTGACCGCGTTTTCCGAGGCATGGACCGGAACGCGCGTCTCCGCTATCAGGCCCTGATGGCCACCGCCGGGCTTCGCATGGCGCCTCCGCTGACCTGGATGGACAAATTCATGGCCGCCGGCTTCCTACCCGACTCGCGGGCCGACGAAATTCCCCGATAGATTCGATCTGGCGTTAGACTAGTTCGCCGTAGAGGGTGGTGATGGTGGCGTCGGTGATGCGGACGGACACGAGGCTCCGGGGCTTGCGGGTGGTCGAAGTTTTGGGAAACATCGCCACGATGTTGCCGTCGGTGCGGCCCATCCACCGATCGGACGAGCGCTTGGCTTCTCCCTCGACCAGGACGTCGACCGTCTTGCCGAGCATCTCCCGGTTCTTCTTCAGGGAGACCGCCCGCTGGAACTCGATCAGTTTCGTGACGCGCTCGGACTTGACGGCGTCGGGGACATCGTCGGCATACTTGCGGGCGGCGATGGTATTCTTCCGCTCCGAGTATTTGAAGATGTAGGCGGAGTGGTATTCCATGTGCCGCATGAGGTCCTCGGTCTCGGCAAACTCCGCGTCGGTCTCCGAGCAGAACCCCACGATGATGTCGGTGGTGAGCACGATCTCCGGGCAGCGGGCCCGGATGCGCCCCGCCAGTGCCAGGTATTCCGCCCGCGTGTAGGTCCGGTCCATCAACTGGAGAATGCGGTCGCTGCCCGCCTGGAGCGGCAGGTGGATGTGCTTGCAGATTCCGGGGTGGCCGGCGACCGCCTCCAGCAGCTTCTCCGGAAAGTCCTTCGGGTGCGGCGATGTGAACCGTACGCGCTCGATGCCGCGGACGTCGGCCACCGCCAGCAACAGGTCCGCGAAATCGCGGGCGCCGTCGCGGTAGGAGTTGACGTTCTGTCCGAGCAGCGTCACCTGCCTGCACCCGCTCGCGGCGAGGGCCTCGGCTTCCCGCACCACGCCGTCGAAGTCCCGGCTGCGCTCCCGCCCGCGCGTATAGGGGACCACGCAGAAGGTGCAGAAGTTGTCGCAGCCCCGCATGACGGCGATCCAGGCCGTGACCCCCTCGATCCGGTCGGGCGTGATGTCGGCGTACGTTTCGTATTCCGACAGGTCCACCGCCATGCCCTTGCGGCCGGCCGCGGCCTTTTCCAGCAGTTCGGGAAGCGACCGGTAGCTGTCCGGGCCGGCCAGGACGTCGATGAGCGAGTCGTCTTCCAGGAGGTCTTTTTTGAGGTTCTGGGCCATGCAGCCCAGCACGCCGATCACCAGGCCTTTGTCTTTCTTGAGCGGCTTGAGCGCGCCCAGGTGTCCGTAGACCTTGTTGTGCGCGTTCTCGCGGATCGCGCAGGTGTTGAGTAGCACCACATCCGCCGTCTCGACCGCGTCGGTGAAGCGGTAGCCCTTTTCCTTGAGGATCGAGCGCACGAGTTCCGTGTCGTACTCGTTCATCTGGCAGCCGAACGTTTCGATGAAGACGTGCGGGGCGCGCATGGCGTCAACCCTCTTTTCGGATCGTGTCGAGGGCGGCCGGCACGCCTTCCTTGATCGTGGGATACTTGAGCGTCCACCCCAGCGAGGCCTTCGCGCGGTCGTTCTTGACCCGCGTCGAGCAGGTGATGGATTCCGCCCA
>SCTG01000061.1 GCA_004298335.1 Nitrospirota bacterium | reverse complement strand
AAGATCACCACCGTGGAGATCCAGGAGATCAAGCCGCCCAAGGACATCCTCGACGCGATGAGCCGCCAGATGTCGGCCGAGCGGACCCGCCGGGCCCTGGTGATCGAGGCGGAGGGCACGAAGGCGGCCGCGATCACGGTCGCGGACGGCGAGAAACAGTCGGCCATCCTGAAGGCGGAGGGCGACCGCCAGGCGGCCATCCTCCGGGCCGAAGGCTTTGCGCTGGCGCTGTCCAAGATCTTCGAGGTCGCCAAGGGCGTGGACGCCAAGACGATGGGCCTGCAGTATCTGGAGGCGCTCAAGTCGCTCGGCGCCAGCCCCTCGACGAAATTCGTGCTGCCGCTGGAACTGACATCGCTGATCTCCGGCATCATTGGAGACGGCCGGAAGGCGTTTGCGCCGGAGAAAACGTAACCAGGAGAGCCCCCATGAGCTGCGCGAAGTGGCTGGAGTACAAGATCGACGTGGACCCGAAGAAGCCGGGCCGCCGGCAGGAGGTCTTCGACCTGAAGGCGATCGAGAAGGCGCTCGGCGCGCCGATCACCCACGTCTATTCCAACGAAATTCAACCCGGCGCGACGGCGGGCGTGCACTATCACAAGACCCACCAGGTCGCGGTCTGGATGCGCGAGGGCGAGATCGAGATGACGCTCGAGGACGTGAAGACGCACGAGAAGGAAGTGCTCACGCTGCGCCCGGGCAACAAGCTGCTCATGGTCCCGGCCTTGATGTACCACGCGGCCTCGAACAAAACCGACAAGCCCGCGCTGGCCATCATGTTCGCCACCAGCACCCCCCGCGACCCGAACGATGACTGGCATTAATCGTACGGCCGTCTTCTTTCTTCTGCTCGCCCTCCTGTGCGCCGCGCCCGCTGTTGCGCAGCACAAGGAACAGCGCCGCGGCCCCGCCGACCTCAAAGACTACATCGAGCTCCTGGAGCGGCCGGAGCGGGACAAGGACCAGAAGCCGGACGAGGTCGTCAAGGCGCTCAATCTCGACCCGTACATGACGATCGCCGACATCGGCGCGGGGTCGGGCTACTTTACGCGGAAATTTGTGTGGGTACTTCAGGATAGGGGCATGGTCTACGCGGTGGACGTCGAGCCGGGCATGCTGAAGTACAACGAAGAGATGGCCGACCACCTCCATACGCCCTACAACGCGAAGTTCGTCGTGGCGAAGGAGGACGATCCGCTGCTGCCGCCGAAGAGCGTGGACCTGGTCTTCCTCTGCGACACCTACCACCACCTGGAGAAGCGCGCCGACTACTTCACGCGCGTCAAGGCGTCGCTCACAAAGAACGGCCGCGTGGCGATCATCGATTTCTGGACCGACGGCCGCGCCGGCAACCTCGACTTCCCGCCGGACCACCTCGTCGCCCGCGAGACCGTCCTCAAGGAAATGTCCGAAGCGGGCTACACGCTCTCCAAAGAGCACACCTTCCTGCCGAAGCAGTATTTTTTGGAGTTCGTGATTGCCGAGAAACTTAGGAGCGGTGCAGAGAAATAAGCTGCGGAGGCAGATCTATGCAGATCAGCCAGCTTCATGTATTCCGGAATCTGTATCTCTATCTGAGTCTTGGCATTATCCTTCTCACTGGATGCCCCGGGTTCCGAGAAGCTTATACCGAACAGACTGGAAATCTGAGTTACACTCCGCAGAGCGTCCGACTCGCCTGCAATAATCTCGGGGATGCCGGGAGCGGGTTGGACACGCAGGCTGCCAGGCCGCCCGCCTATGAAGGCCGTCTAGGCATCAGAACGGTTAAAGATAGCCGACTCAGCAAAGACCGCGTTGGACGTATGTCCAGTCATGGTCCGCCTGGGGGATTTCTGACAGGCCGTACAGACTGGTCAATAGATCTTGTATGGGAACCTGGAGCAGCGCCCGATCAAATCCTCCTCGGAGATATCGTGAAGATTTTGGGGCGAAATCGTTTCGTCGCCGAACATCAGCAGGACCGGAAGACCAATCCGCCTG
>SCTG01000060.1 GCA_004298335.1 Nitrospirota bacterium | reverse complement strand
GCACGCAGCGACGAGATCACGCTCAAGGCCAGCTTGGGTCCGATGCCGGAGACGCCGAGCAGCATCAGGAATGCGTCTTTCTCCCGCTGCGTGCTGAAGCCGAACAGCTGGATGGCGTCCTCGCGGACGTGGGTGTGGATGGTGAGGGAAACGGATTGTCCGGGGTCGGGGAGCCGGTAATAGGTGCTGAGCGGAATCAGGACATCGTAGCCGACGCCCTGCACGTCGATGACGACTCCTCCCGGGTGCTTCGAGGCGAGGCGACCGGTGAGCGAGGCGATCATCCCGCTGCCGCGACCTTCTCCATGATCTCTTCCGGAATGTCGAAGTTGGCGTGGACCTTCTGCACGTCGTCATGATCCTCCAGCACGTCCATCAGCTTCAGCACCTGTTCGGCGTTCTTCTCGTCCAGCTTGACGTAGTTCTCCGGGATGAAGGTGATCTCGGCCAGCGAGGTCTCGATCTTGGCGTCGGCCAGGGCCTTCTTCACCGCCTCAAACTCATGGGTGCCGGTGACGACCTCGTAGGTCTTCTCGTCCGTCTTCATATCCTCGGCGCCGGCGTCCAGCGCCAGGGTCATGAGCCGGTCCTCGTCCACCTTGCCTTTTTCCACCACGAGCAGGCCCTTTTTATGGAACTGCCAGGAGACGGCGCCGGCCTCGGCCATGTTGCAGTTCTGCTTGGTGAAGATGTTGCGGATCTCGGCAACCGTCCGGTTCCGGTTGTCGCTCGTGATGTCGATCAGCAGGGCGCAGCCGCCCGGCCCGTAGCCTTCCAACTGGAACTCATCGTAGTGGACGCCCGGCAGCTCGCCGGTGCCGCGCTGGATCGCCTTTTTGAGGTTGTCCCCCGGCATGTTGGCGTCTTTGGCTTTGAGGATCGCGAGTCTGAGGCGGGGGTTGCCGTCCGGGTCGCCGCCGCCGAGGCGCGCGGCGATGGTGATTTCCCGAATGATCTTGGTGAAGACTTTGCCGCGCTTGGCGTCTACGGACGCTTTGTGCCGCTTCGTGGTCGCCCAGTGACTATGGCCGCCCATGACCTCGCTCCTTCATGCTGGGAATGAGTAGTCGACATGATGTGCGAAGGGATTGTGACATAGGGTGAAAAGGGTGTCAATTCGATGCGGCCAGCGCCTGGCGGATCTCTTTTGCGGTGCGCGGGCCGACGCCGCCGACGCGCTGCAGATCGGCTTCGCTGGCGGCTGCCAGGGCCTCGACCGACCCGAAGTAGCGCAGCAGGTCGCGGCGCTTGGCCGGGCCGACGCCGGCGATGTCGTCCAGCTTGGAGGCCAGGAGCGCCCGGCTCCGCAGCTTTCGGTGATAGGTGATCGCGAATCGGTGCGACTCGTCGCGGATGCGTTGCAGGAGGTGCGTGGCCGGCGAGGACGGTCGCAGGATCACCGGGTTCTTCCGGCCGGGGAGAAACACGCGTTCCTCCTTGTCGCCTTTCGCCTTGGCGAGCGCGACGATGTCGATGCGCGAGAGTCCCAGCTCCCGCAGGGCGTCCATGGCGGCGCCCAGCTGCCCGATCCCGCCGTCGATCAGGATCAGGCCGGGGAGCGGGCGCTGGTCCTCCTTGACGCCGGAATAGTGGCGCAGGACGACCTCGCGCATGCTGGCAAAGTCGTCGGCGCCCTCGACGGTCTTGATGCGGAACTTGCGGTACTCGCCTTTCTTCGCCCCCCCGGCCTCCCAGACCACCATGGAGGCGACGCCCTGGTTGCCCTGGATGTTGGAGATGTCGAACCCTTCGATGCGGGTCGGCGCCTGTTTCAGGTGCAGGAGCTTCCGGAGTTCTTCCACGGCGGCGCGCTCGGTGGCTTCGTCCCGCAGGTGGTCCGTCAAGGCGGCGGCGGCGTTCTCCTCCGCCAGCTGCACGAGGTGGTGCTTCGTCCCGCGCTCCGGCGCCAGGACCTGCACCTTTTCCCCTTTCCTCTCCGACAGCCACCGGCCGATCAGGTCGGCTTCCGGCAGCGCGAACGGCAGCAGCACCTGCTTGGGCGGGATGACGTCCTTGTTGTAGAACTGCTCGATCACCGACCGGACCAGCTCCTCGTCGGACGTATCCGCCACCTGGCCCCAGTGGAAGTCCTTGCGCCCCACCAGCAGACCGCCCCGGACAAACAGCATCTGGATGTCCGCGGCCGCGCCGTTTCGGGCCAGGCCGACGATGTCCTGATCCACCAGGTCGGTCTGGGCCACGCGCTGGCGCTCGAGGGTCCGTTCGATTTTGAAGATGCGGTCCCGCATGCGGGCGGCTTCCTCGAAGTCTTCGCGCGCGGCGGCCGATTCCATGTGTGCGCGATAGCCCTCCAGGAGTTCCGTGTCGCGGCCTTCGAGGAACATCCGGGCCTGCTTGACGATGTCGTGATACTCCTTCGAGGTCTGGTAGCCGACGCAGGGCGCCATGCAGCGCTTGATCTCATATTCGATGCAGGGGCGCTCGGCCTTGCCGTCGATCTCGATCTCGCAGGTGGCCAGGGGGAACACCTTCCGGATGACACGCAGGGTCTCCCGGAGCGCGCCCGCCGGGACGTAGGGGCCGTAGTAGAGCGCCCCGTCGTTCTGGACCTTGCGGACGATGGTGAAGCGGGGAAAGGCCTCCTTGATCGGCAGGCGCAGGTAGGGGTAGTTCTTGTCGTCGCGCAGGATGACGTTGAAGCGCGGCCGGTGCCGCTTGATGAGGTTGTTCTCGAGGATGAGGGCTTCCAGCTCGGACCGCGTGACCATCGTCTCGATGTCCGTCACATGCGAGACCAGGAGGCGGTTCTTGGGGGTCAGGTCCGCGCCCTTCTGAAAGTAGGAGCGGACACGGTCGGCCAGGACGTTGGCCTTGCCGATGTACAGGATTTCGCCCTTGCCCTTCATCAGATAGACGCCGGGCGCTTGCGGCAGGCGGTCGAGTTTTGCTGCAAGCGAAGTGGGTGCGGGAGGGGCGCCTTTGGCGGGGCCCCCTCCCGCCATGATGGTATCCGACGGCATGAAACCTAGTGTAAACTAGAGGTCTCGGCTCAACAAGGGAGGTTCATCGAGTGGGCGGACGGTCCTGGCAGATCGGGCGTGTCTTCGGCATTCCGCTGCGGGTCCACATCTCCTGGTTCCTGGTCTTTGCGCTCGTGACGTGGTCGCTGGCCCGCCATTATTTCCCTGCCGTGCTCATCAACCGGCTCCCCTGGCAATACTGGAGCCTCGGGGTTGTGGCGGCGCTGCTGCTGTTCGCGTCGGTGCTGGTGCACGAACTCGGGCATTGCCTCGTCGCCATCCGGTACCGGGTCCCGATCGCGCAGATCACGCTGTTCATTTTCGGCGGCATGGCGCAGATCAAGCGCGAGGCACCGACGCCGAAGGCGGAGTTCCTGATCGCCATCGCGGGCCCGATCGTGTCGGTCGTGCTCGGCCTCGGTTTCTGGGGCCTGGCCGTCCTGCCGGGCGCGCCCCCGCCGGTGATCGCCGTCTCGGAGCACCTCCGGAACATCAATCTGATGCTGGCGATCTTCAACCTCGTGCCGGGCTATCCGCTGGACGGGGGGCGCGTGCTCCGCGCCGGGCTCTGGGCCTGGTCGAAAAACTTTCACAAAGCCACGCGCTACTCGGCGCGGGTCGGCCAGGGGTTTGCGGCCTTCCTGATGCTCTTCGGCGTCTATGACGTGGTCGCCGGGCTGGAGATCGGCGGCGTGTGGTTTCTCCTGATCGGCGCCTTCCTCTATACGGCCGCCCAGAGCACCCATCGGCAGGTGTCGTTCCAGGAGTCCCTGACGGGGCTTCGGGTGGGCGACGTCATGACGACGGACGTCGTCGCGCTGGGCGCGGGACTGACCCTCGACGAGGCCGTGGACAACTATTTCCTGCGGCTCGGCTTCGGGGGGTTTCCTGTCATGGACGACGGGCGGCCGGTGGGGATGCTCTCGCTCAGGGAGCTCAAGGCGATCCCGCGCGAGCGGTGGAGTACGCTGACGGTCGGCGAGGTGATGGTGCCGCACGGGTACCAGGCGGAGATCCACCCGGACGAGCCGATCACCGCGGCCATGGAGCGCATGTTCCACGACGACCGGAGCCGGCTGGTGGTGATGGACGGCGACAAGGTGCTGGGCCTCGTCACGCGCTCCGGCATCGCGCGCTTCCTCGACCTGCGGCAACGCTAGTCTGACGGGTCCTGCCGCCGAGCAGCGGGGTCCTGTCGCCGAGCCACCCTGACGTACTCAGGCCGTTTCGGCGTTGCAGCCACGCAGACTCGCCTGTACGTCCTTCCGTTCCGCCAGGGTCCCGCTCGGCGCCACCCCGTCATCACTTATCTTATGCTCCTTCGTCGAGTGAGAGCACGCGGCGGTTGCCGTCGGCGTCCATCTGGACGATCATGTGGATGGAGGTGCCGAGCTTCAGCTTCCGGAAGAAATCCATCATGCCGGCGTCGCGCGGGAGCACTTTGAACATCATCTCGCGTTGATTGCGCAGGTCCTGCCACTGGCTTCCGTCGTGGACGTGCGTCCAGTCGATCCAGATCGCATCCTCGTAGCCGTCGAAGGATCGCAGACGGCCCACGATACGCGTCGGCTTCTCGAATTTCATCTGCTGGATGACGCTCTCGAACTCTTGCGGCTGCTGCCCTGGCGGAAACAGCGGCCCTCCTCCCTCCTGCGCAAGCGCAGACGAACTGACAAGGAGGAGTGAAAAGACACAGGCAGTGGGAAGCGTCATAGATTCATTATACGACAGGAACCGGACTACTTCAGCGGAAGAATCGCGCTTTGGGCGGCCTGGATGAGCGGGTCGGGGAAGACGCCGAGGATGAGGACGCCGAGGGCCGCGACGAGCAGCACCGCGATGGCGGCGGGCGAGGCCACGACCCGCACGTCGTATCCGGGCGTGCCGGCCGTTTCGCCCGGCTCCTTCATGTACATCACCATGACCACGCGCAGGTAGAAGTACGCCGAGATGGCGGCGAAGACGACCGCAATCACCGCGAGGCCCGTCATGTTCGCGCCCACGGCCGCCATGAAGATGTAGAACTTGGCGATGAAGCCCGCCGTCGGGGGAATGCCCGCGAGCGAGAACATGAAGAGCAGCATGACCAGCGCCGCCCACTTGTTGCGCCGGGCCAGCCCCGTGAAGTCGTCGATCTCATCCCCCTCAAGCCCGCCGCGCCGCAGCATCGTCACGACCGCGAAGGCGCCGAGGTTCATGAACGCGTAGATGGCCAGGTAGAGCATCACGCTGGCCGTGCCGGCGGCGTCGGCGACGACCAGTCCGATCAGCGCGTAGCCCGCGTGCGCGATGCTCGAATAGGCCAGCATGCGCTTGATGTTGGTCTGGACGATCGCGACGACGTTGCCCAGGACCATCGTCGCGATGCAGACGGCGACGAGCAGCATCCGCCAGCTCTCCTTGATCCCGCCGAGGGCCTCCAGGAAGACCCGGAGGAATGCCGCGAAGCTGGCCGCCTTGGAAGCGACGGCCATGTAGGCCGTCACCGACGTCGGCGAACCCTCGTACACGTCCGGCGTCCACATGTGGAACGGCACGGCCGCGACCTTGAAGCCGAATCCCACCACCAGCAGGCCCATCGCCATCAGGAGAATCGGATCGCCGGGCGGGAGGCCCGCGATGCCGTCCCGGATACCCGCGAGCGTGGTGCTCCCCGTGCGGCCGAAGAGGAGCGAGATGCCGTAGAGGAGGATGCCGGACGAGAACGAGCCCAGGATGAAGTACTTCGCCGCGGCCTCCAGGGAGCGGGGGGCGTAGCGCTTGAAGCCGGCCATGACGTAGAGCGAGAGCGACATCAGCTCCAGGCCGAGGTAGATGACGAGCAGGTCCGTGCCGGAGACCATCACCATCATGCCGGAGAGCGAGAGCAGGATGAAGGCGTAGAACTCCGGCAGGTCGATCTCCTCCAGCTTCAGATGCGCCTTCGCCAGCAGGATGACGAGCCCGGAGACGAGGATCAGCAGCAGCTTCCAGAAGGCCCCATACGCGTCCAGGACGTACAGCCCGCTGAACGCCGGGCGCGGCGAGCCCGTGAGCGCCCCCATGAACCAGTAGCCCACCACGAAGGCCGCGCCCAGCACGGCCAGGCTGAAGTAGGCCAGCCAGTCCTTGCGGTCCTTGGCAGTCAGGGGATCCAGGACGAGGACCAGGCAGCCGCCCGCCATGACCAGCAGCTCGGGCAGGATCGCCAGGAGATCGGCTGTCGAGACGATCGTCATGGCAGGACACCCACCCGGCCCATCGCGTCGAAGATGTGCGCGACGCTGGCGTGCATCGGAGCCAGGAACGGGTTGGGGAAGACGCCGATCCAGAAGATCAGGATGATCAGCGGCACCAGTGTCGCCATCTCGCACCAGTTCAGGTCGGCCAGTTTGGCGGTCTTCTCGGTCGGCACGCCGAAGGCGATCCGCTGGACCATCCAGAGCAGGTACACCGCCGCGAGGATGATGCCGAGCGTGGCCAGCGCCGCGATGGTCTTGCTGTAGATGAAGCTTCCCACCAGCACCAGGAACTCGCCGACGAAGCTGTTCGTGCCCGGCAGGCCGAGCGAGGACAGGGCGAAGATCACCAGGCAGGCGGCGTAGCGGGGCATGGGCTTCGACAGCCCGCCGTTGTCCGCGATCTGCCGGCTGTGCGTGCGCTCGTAGATCAAGCCCACGCAGAGGAACAGCCCGCCGGTCGTGACGCCGTGGTTGAGCATCTGCAGCAGCGCGCCCTCGATGCCCTGGGTGTTGATGACGAAGATCCCCAGGGTCACGAAGCCCATGTGGCTCACGCTGGAGTAGGCGATGAGCTTCTTCAGGTCGCTCTGGGCCAGGGCCATGTACGCGCCGTAGAGGATGGCGATGACGGAGAGCGCCAGCACGACCGGCGTGAACCGGAAGGACGCGTCGGGCAGCATCGGCAGGCTGAACCGCAGGAAGCCGTAGGCGCCCATCTTCAGCAGGACGCTGGCGAGGATCACGCTGCCCGCGGTGGGCGCCTGGACGTGCGCGTCCGGCAGCCAGGTATGGAACGGGAACATGGGGACCTTGACCGCGAAGGCGACGAAGAAGGCCCAGAAGAGCCAGGCCTGGAGCGGCTCGCTGTACTGCGCGCGGGTCAGCGCCAGGATGTCGAAGGTCTGGCCGCCCTGGAAGTACAACACGATGATGGCGATCAGCAGCAGGAGACTCCCCGCCAGGGTGTAGAGGAAGAACTTGATCGCGGCGTAGATCCGGTCGACGCCGCCCCACACCCCGATGAGGAGGTACATGGGGATCAGCATGGCCTCCCAGAAGACATAGAAGAGCACGAAGTTGAGCGCGCAGAAGACCCCCACCATGGCGGTCTCCATGACCAGCAGCGCGATCATGAACTCCCGCACGCGGGACTTGATCGCGGTCCAGGAGCAGACCACGCAGATCGGCGTGAGCAGGGTCGTCAGCAGCACCAACCACAGGCTGATCCCGTCGATGCCGACGGCGTAGCTGATCGGCGGCTTGGTGATCCACGGGACCACCTCGCCGAACTGCATCTCGTACCGGGCCGGGTCGAACCAGAGATAGAGAGGCAGGGACAGGACGAACTCGATGCCCGCCGTCCAGAAGGCGACGTGCTTGACCGCCGCCTCGTCCTTGACGAAGGCCATCATCGCCACGCCCACGAGCGGCAGGGCGATCAGCAGCGTGAGCAGGTGCGGCAGGGCCGTCGTATTGAGGATGACGTCTTGCATCAGAACCACAGGTACATCCCGAGGATCACGACCGTGCCGAGGGCCATGGCCAGCGCGTAGTGCTGGACCTGGCCGCTCTGGACCAGGCGCAGGGCGCGCCCCCACAGCAGGGCGGCGGCGCCCACGCCGTTCACCATGGCGTCGATCACCGCGACGTCCACTCTGCGCCACAGGCCGTTCGCGAGGTCCACCGTCGGCGTCACGATCGTCCGGTCGTACAGTTCGTCCACGTACCACTTGTTGAGGGACAGGGCGTAGGCCTGCGTCCATTTCTCGGCGAGCTGTTGGGGCAGTCCGGGCGACTTCACGTACACGACGTAGGCGGCGGCGATGCCGCCGACGCCCATCGCGATGGCGATGAGCTTGAGCAGGAGCGGGCCTTCATGCGCTTCGACACCGGTCGGGCCCTGGAGGACCGGCTCGATGAAATGGGGAATGCCGAAGTAACCGGCGAAGACGGACAGGACCGCCAGGACGAGCAGGGGAGCCGTCATCGTCGGCGACGGCTCGTGGATATGGTCGGCGTGATGTGGGTCTATTCCAGCGGGATGGGGCCCCGCAGACGCCCCTCCCGAACCCACCCGCGACTCTCCCCAGAAGGCAACGAAAATCAGGCGGAAGCTGTAGAAGGCCGTCATGAAGGCCGTCACCAGCCCGACGACCGCCAGTGTCTGGCCCAGCGGTCCCGCTCCCCACGCCCCGGCCAGAATCTCCTCCTTGCTGAAGAAGCCCGAGAAACCGGGGATGCCGGCCAGGGCCAGCGAGCCGATCACCATGGTCCAGTAGGTGACCGGCAGCTTGTCCTTCAGCCCGCCCATCCGGCGCATATCTTGCTCGTGGTGCAGCGCGATGATGACCGACCCGCAGCCGAGGAACAGCAGGGCCTTGAAGGCGCCGTGGGTCAGGAGGTGATACATGCCGGCGGTGTAGGCGCCGAGACCGCAGGCCATCATCATGTACCCGAGCTGGCTGACGGTCGAGTAGGCCACGACGCGCTTGATGTCGTTCTGGGTCAAAGCGATCGTCGCCGCGAAGATCGCGGTCACGCCGCCCGTCACGGCCACGACGTCCATGGCCGCCGGCGCGAGGTTGTAAAGCGGGGAGAGGCGCGCCACCATGAAGACGCCGGCGGTGACCATCGTGGCGGCATGGATCAGGGCCGAGATGGGCGTCGGGCCTTCCATGGCGTCTGGCAGCCACACGTGCAGGGGCACCTGGGCCGACTTGCCGACCGCGCCGGTGAAGAGAAGCAGGCAGATCACAGTGAGCGTGCCGGCCAGCCACTCGCCGCCCAGCGGCTTCAGGAGGTTGATCGTCTGTCCCTGCGCCAGGACTGCGTGGCCGAAGACTGCGTCGTATTGCAGGGAGCCGAACGTGACGAAGACCAGCATGATGCCCAGGCCGAACCCGAAGTCGCCCACCCGGTTCACCACGAAGGCCTTGGTCGCGGCGTCGCAGGCGGACTTGCGGTCGTACCAGTGGCCGATCAGCAAGTAGGAGCACAGGCCCACTGCCTCCCAGAACACGTAGAGTTGGAGGAAGTTGTCGGCCATCACCAGCATCAGCATCGAGAAGGTGAACAGCGCGATATAGGCGAAGAAGCGGGCGTAACCGGGCTCGCCGCGCATGTAGCCGATGGTGTAGACGTGCACGAGCCCGCTGACGATGGTGACCAGCAGGAGCATCGCGGCCGTGAGGCGGTCGATGTAGAAGCCGATGTTGACGTCGAAGGCGCCGGAGGTGATCCAGGAATAGAGCGTCAGGCGGATGGGCTCGCCGTTTGCGATGTCCATGAACGTCGAGACGGAGAGCAGGAACGAGAAGCCCACGGCCGGCACGGCGATCCAGTGCGCGCGCTCTTTGATCCAGTGGCCGAACAGGCCGATGACCAGGAACGCCGCAAACGGCAGCAATGGGATGAGCGCGTACTTCACCGCGATCTAGCTCCCCAAAACGCGATCGACCGTCGCCATCCGGCGGGTGGTGTCGGGTTGTCCGGACCGGCGTAGGACTTAAGGCCGGAGCGCAGTTCCGCGGGGCCGCACCAGCGGAGGCCGGTCCGAGACGGCCGGACGCCCGACGACAGGACCCGCCGGCCATAGCCTGTTCTTTGTGTGTTGTGCCTTACCATTTCATCAAGTTCAGCTCGGCGACGTTGACCGTGGCCTTGCCGCGGTAGAGCGCGATGATGATGGCGAGGCCGACCGCCACCTCGGCCGCCGCGACCGTGAGCGCGAAGAACACGAAAACCTGCCCCGCGATGTTGCCCAGGTAGTAGGAGAAGGCCACGAAGTTGATGTTCGTGGCGTTCAGCATCAGCTCGATGGAGAGCAGGAGCATGATGATGTTCCGCCGGATCAGCACGCCGACGACGCCCGTGACGAACACGATCGCGCTGAGAATCATGTAATAGGACAGCGGAATCATGACTATTTAGACTCCCTGAGGGGCCCGGGCTCCATGATCCCCTTCTTGGCCATGATGATCGCGCCGATCATGGCGACCAGCAGGATCAGCGACGCCACTTCGAAGGGGAACAGGTAGGTGGTGTAGAGCGCCTTCCCAACCATCTCGGTATTGCCGACGACTGTAGCCGCCTCGCCCGCGGCGGCTGCGGCGGTTTTGCTTTGCGCCGGCTCATCCGGCAGCGCCGCCTTGCTGATGATGGCGATCACTTCCGCGAGGGCGAGCAGGCCGAGCCCCAGGCCCCACTTCACCTGCCGCTGGTAGGAGTCGTCCTGCTGGAGGTTCAGGATCATCACGACGAACAGGTAGAGCACCAGGATGGCGCCCGCATAGACGATCAGCTGCACCGCCGCCAGGAACTCGGCGTGCAGGGTGACGAACAGGCCCGCGATGTGGAAGAACATCACGAGCAGCGAGATGACGCTGTACACCGGGTTGCGGAAGATGACCACGAGGAGGGCGCACAGCACGATGACGCTCCCGAAGTAGAAGAAGGACAGGGTGGCCACGATCGCGCCGGGTCCCTATGAGGCTTTATGGGGCAGGTTTTTGTGGCCGATGTTGAAATAGGCCACGTTGGGATGCTGGAACTCCAGCTTCTTCTCGCGGACGGGGAAGTTGCGGTCGCCGAGCGCCAGCAGTTGCGGCTTGTCGAGGCGGAGGTCGCGCTTGTTGTAGCGGGCCCACTCGTATTCCTTCGTCATGGCCAGCGCGTCCACCGGGCAGGCGTCCACGCACAGGCCGCAGAAGAGACAGCGGGTCATGTCCATGTAGTATTCCTTGGCGTACCGCTTCGCCGGCTCGCCCTCGACTTCCGCGCTGATGACCGTGATGACGCGGGACGGGCAGGCCGCCTCGCAGAGGTCGCAGCCCACGCACTTCTCGACCCCGTCGTCGTACTTGAGCAGGGCGATCATGCCGCGGTAGGAGCCGGGCAGGTCCCGTTTTTCATGGGGATACTGCAGGGTGATGGCCTTGCGGTTGCGGAGAATGATCCGCTGGATGAACACCGTGATCGTGGCCTTCATCCCCACCAGGATTTCATAGAAGGTGAACGTCTTGACCAGGTCTGCGACGGACATGGCGGTTCGCGCTCCTTCCTATCTCAGGACGTACACGACGATGGCCGTGATCACGATGTTCGCCAGCGCCAGCGGCAGCATCACCTTCCACCCGAACCGCATCAACTGGTCGTAGCGCAGGCGCGGCAGCGTGGCGCGGATCCAGAAGAACAGGAACAGAAAGAAGTACACCTTCACCGTGAACCAGGCGACGCCCTCGAAGTAGCCCAGGATGCCCGGGAGCAACGTCCCCGGGTACGGCGCGTGGTACCCGCCGAGGAAGAGCACCGAGGCGATGCAGGACACCAGGATCATGTTCGCGTACTCCGCCATGAAGAAGAAGGCGAACCGCATCCCGCTGTATTCGGTCATCCAGCCGGCGACCAGTTCGCTGTCCGCTTCCGGCAGGTCGAAGGGGAGGCGGTTCGTCTCCGCGACGGACGAGATGACGTAGACGACGAACCCGATGATCTGCAGCCCGCCGATGAGGTTCCAGTGCCAGAACCCGCCGGCCTGCTTCTCCGCGATCGTGACCAGGCTGAGCGACCCCGCCAGGATCAGGACGCCGATGATCGCCAGGCCGACGTTCAGCTCGTAGCTGATCACCTGCGCGGCCGCGCGCAGGCCGCCGAGCAGGGAGTACTTGTTGTTGGAGGCCCAGCCGCCCAGGATGACGCCGTACGCGCCGATGGAGGCGAAGGCCAGCACGTACAGGATCCCGATGTTGATGTCGCTGATGATGAACGGCTTGATCGTGACCCCATACAGCTCGTACTCGATGTTGGGACCGTACGGCACGACCGCGAAGCCGATGAAGGCCGGGATGAGGGAGATGATCGGCGCCAGCGAGAAGAGCACCCAGTTCGCGCCGGCCGGGATGATGTCCTCCTTGAAGAAGAGCTTGATGCCGTCGGCGATCGGCTGGAGGATGCCGTAGGGGCCCACTTCCATCGGCCCCATGCGGTCCTGCATCCAGCTCAGCACCTTCCGTTCGGCCAGCGTCAGGATGGCCACGGTGATCAGCACGGTGACCATGACGACGGCGATCTTGGCCACCGACGCGCCTGCAAACACGAGCATGTCCATCCGCTACTTCCCTCCTGCGATTCTAGCGGGAGGGGGCCCCGAAGACGCCCCTCCCGTACCCACCTTGTCCACGGACACGCGCAGTTGTTTGCAGTAAGGCACGCCGGTCACCGGGTCGGGCGTCATGCTCGGCAGCCCGGCGAGCGCCTCCCGGAACGACTCGGGGAAGAACAGGGTGCCTTCCGGAATGCGGCCCAGCATCGTCACTGGGACCGTCGCCTCGCCGGATGTTGACGTCAGCCGCACGCGATCGCCGTCCGCGATGCCCAGGCGCTGCGCGTCGGCGGGGTTCATGATGAGCTTGCCTTCATGCTGCAGTTCCAACAGGCCCTGGGCTTTGGTGGACATCGCGCCCGAGTGGAACAGGGTCTGGCCGACGGCCAGCGCCCAACGATGGCTGTTCGCCTTGGGCGCTGCGCCTGCGCTGTAACGGGCCGGGAGGTCTTCGGCGAATCCACGGGTGAGATATTGCTCCACGGATTTGGCGGCTACCTGGGCCGGTTCGGGCTTCGCGCCCAGGACCCGGTAGCCGGGGATGACCGCGCGGATCTCCTTCAGGATTTCCTTCGCGTCGCCGTACTCCAACGGATAGCCCATCATCACGGACAGCGAGGAGAGGATTTCCCAGTCCGGGCGGCTGTCGCCGACCGGCTCCAACCCCGGGCGGACTTTCTGGACGAAGCCCTCGGAGTTGGTGAAGGTCCCGGTCTTTTCGGCATAGGAGCAGGCCGGCAGCACGACGTCGGCCAGTTTGGCTGTCTCCGTCAGGAAGAGCTCCTGCACGACAAGCAGGTCCAGCTTCTCCAGGGCGCTGGCGGCCTTCGCGGACAGGGGCAGGCTTCGCACCGGATTTTCGCCGACGATGAGCATGGCCTTCAGCGTCCCCGCGCGGGCCGCGTCGAGCATCTCGAGCAGGTGCATCCCCTGCGAGGCCGGCGGCTGGTCCTTCCACGCGCCCGCGATCTGGGTCCGGGCGGCGGCATCGCCGACGTCGGCCGGGCCGGGGAGGTATTCCGCCGTGGCGCCCATCTCGACGGCGCCCTGCTCGTTGTTCTCTTCGGTGAGGGGAGCGAGCCCCCAGCCGGGTTGCGTGAGCTTGCCGAGCAGCAGCAGGAAGTCCAGGAGGTTCACGGCGGACTCGTGGCCGCCGGGCGCCTGTAGCAGATCCTGTCCGATCAGGATCACGCCGCGGCGGGCGCCGGCAAAGGCCTTGGCGACGGCGCGCAGCGCGGCCTCGTCCAGCCCTTCCGGATAGGGCAGGGCCGTGGCCGCCGCGCGGATGCGCGAGACGTAATCGCCGGCGCGCGAACTGAGGGCCGCGTCCACGAGGTTCTCGTCGAAGGCGGCCTTGACGAGGCCCCGCACGGCGGCGGCGTGGCGGCCGGGCGGGACCGCGACGTGCAGCGCCGACAGGTTGGTGATGTTGCTGGTCGTCTCGATCGACGGGACGAGCGTTTCGAGGGTGAGGAGCGTGGCGCCGTGCTTTTTGACGGCTTCTTTCACTTTCAACCCGACGATCGGGTTGGCGGCCGTGACCTGCGTGCCGATCAGCAGGAGGGCGTCGGCCTGCACGATGTCCTCGTAGGAGACCGTCCAGCGGTTGGTGCCCTGCACGCGGCGCAAGGCCCGCGCGGCATTGACGTGCCCGTAGCGGGCCGTGCTGTCCAGGTGGTTCGAGCCGATCGCCAGGCGCATGAACTTCTGAAAGAGATACAGGTCCTCGTTCGTGCAGCGCGCCGAGATGAGCCCGCCGATGGCATCCGCGCCGTGCGCCAGCTTGATCTGTGTGAGCCGCTCGGCCAGGACCGGCAGCACCTCGTCCCACGTCACCGGATGCAGGTTCCCGTCCGCCTGCCGGACCAGCGGGGTCGTGAGCCGGTCTTCGTGGTTGACGTACTGGTAGCCGAAGAAGCCCTTCGCGCAGAGGTCGCCGTTGTTGCGGCCGTTTCCGTGGGACGACATCACCTCGATGACTTTCTCGCCGCGCGTCTCGAGGATGAGCGAGCAGCCGTCGCCGCAATAGCCGCACGTCGTGTCCGCCCGCTTCATCATCCAGGGCCGGAACTCGTACATGGACAGCCGGCTCGTGATCGCGCCCACCGGGCAGATCTGCACGCAGCCGCCGCAGAATTCGCAGTCCAACGGGTGGCCGGCGAAGTGCACGATCTCCGTCATGGTGCTCCGGGCGGCGTTCGCCAGCGCCTTCACGTCCATGATCTCGTCGCAGTAGCGCACGCACCGGAGGCAGGAGACGCAGCGGTTCATCTCCTTCTCGATCAGCGGGCTGAAGAATCCCTTTTCGTACACCCGCTTGGTGTCGGTGAACTGGCTGCCGGTGGGCGTGTAACGATGCGAGAAGTCCTGCAGGTCGCAGCGCCCGCCCTGGTCGCAGATCGGGCAGTCGAGCGGATGGTTCGCCAGGATGAACTCCAGGACGGACTTGTGGGCCTCGTCCACGACGGGGGTGTTGGTGCGGACCACCATCCCTTCGGCGACCACGGTGCTGCAGGAGGTCTGCAGCTTCGGCATCTTCTCCACCTCGACAAGGCACATGCGGCAGTTGGCATCGGGCTTGAGCTTGGGGTGGTAGCAGAAGTGCGGGATCATGACTCCGATCCGCCGCGCGGCTTCGATGACGAGGGTACCCTTCTCGACCTCGATCGGCTTGCCGTCTATCAGGATGGTGACCATCTCAGCCATGACTTTTCCCTAGCGCCCCACCGAAATCAGTTCGGGCGCCGGCTGCGATCGGAACGGGCAGCGCTGTTCCCGGATGTGCGCCTCGTACTCGTCCCGGAAGTACTGGAGCGTGCTCGTGATCGGTGCGATCTCGGCGTCGCCGAAAGCGCAGACCGTGCGGCCCGCGATGTTGCCGCACAGGCGCGTGAGGGTTGCGAGGTCCTCCATTTTCCCCTTGCCGTGGTCGATCCGCCGGAGGATCTGCAGCAGCCACGAACTGCCTTCCCGGCAGGGCGTGCACTTGCCGCACGATTCATGGTTGAAGAAGTGCAGGAGGTTCTCGGCGGCCCAGACCATGCACGTGCCTTCCTCCATCACGGTGATGCCGCCGGACCCCAGCATGGAGCCGGCCTGCGCGACCGACTCGAAGTCCAGCTTCACGTCCAGGTGCTCGGGCATCAGGAAGGCGGCCGACGCGCCGCCCGGAATGAACGCCTTGAGCGGCTTGTCGCCGCGCATGCCGCCCGCGATGTCGTAGATGATTTCCCGGAACGTGACGCCCATCGGCACTTCGTAATTGCCCGGCCGCTTCACATGCCCGCTCATGCAGAAGACCCTGGTGCCGCTGCTCTTGGGCGGGTTCCCGATGGACGCGAACCACTCGGCGCCCCGGTTCACGATGTGGGGGACGTTGGCCAGCGTCTCGACGTTGTTGACCACCGTCGGCTTCTGGAACAGGCCGTGCGTGGCGGGGAACGGCGGCTTGATCCGCGGCAAGCCCCGCTTGCCTTCGAGCGATTCGAGGAGCGCGGTCTCCTCTCCGCAGATGTAGGCGCCGGCGCCCCGGTGCACATACAGGTCCAGCGCGAAGCCGGTCCCGAGGATGTCTTTGCCCAGGTAGCCGGCCTGATAGGCCTCCGCCAGCGCGCGCTCGAGGACCCTGGCGCCCAGGACGAACTCCCCCCGGATGTAGATGTAGGACGTCCGGACGCCGATGGCGTAGGCGGCGATGATCATGCCCTCGATCATCTGGTGCGGATCGCGCTCCATCAGTTGGCGGTCCTTGAACGTGCCGGGCTCGCTCTCGTCGGCGTTGCAGATGAGGTAGCGAGGGCCGGGATGGTCCTTGGGAATGAACGACCACTTCACGCCGGTCGGGAAGCCGGCGCCGCCGCGTCCCCGCAGGCCGGACTTCTTGACCATCTCGGTGATGTCGCCGGGCGGGATCTTGCCCAGGACCTTCTTGAGGGCCTGATAGCCGCCCGCGCGCTCGTAGTCGGCGAGCGAGCCGCTGTAGCCCGGCTGGGACATGTTCTTCAGAAGGAGCAGTTCGTGCGTGGCCACGTGATCCCTACTTTTGCGCCGGTTCCGGGAACATGAACGGCCCCGTCGCCAGCGGACATTTTCCCTCGCGCTTCACATCGTCGAGGACGCGGTTGGTCTTGTCCTGCGTCAGCCGTTCGTAATAGTCGTCGTTGATCTGCATCATCGGGCCGGTCCCGCAGGAGCCGAGGCACTCCACCTGGCTCAGCGTGAACAACCCGTCCGGCGTCGTCTGGCCGGTCTTGATGCCGAGCTTCGCGTGGATCCACCCCAAGAGGTTGTCCGTCCCCACGAGCGCGCACATCAGCGAGCGGCAGACCTGGATGTGGTATTTGCCGATCGGCCGGCGGTTGTACATCGTGTAGAACGTCACGGTCTCGTACACCTGCGGCGGCGTGAGGTCCAGCCAGCCCGCGATCTCCTTCATCGCCTCCTCGGACACGTAGCCCTGCTCCTCCTGCGCGAGCCAGAGCAGCGGCAGCAGGGCCCCCCGCTTCTCCGCGTACCGGGCGATGATGCCGGGGATGCGTTCCTGCGCGGCTTTGGAAAAGGCGGACGTCACCGGTCGCACTCCCCCATGACGACGTCGTAGGTGCCGAAGATCGTCACGATGTCGGCGATGAGATAGCCGCGCGCCATGTGGTCGAACGCGCCCAGGTGGACGAACGAGGGCGAGCGGATCTTCATCCGATAGGGTTTCGGCCCGCCGTCGCTCACGATGAAGAAGCCGAGCTCGCCCTTCGGCGCTTCGGAAGAGCAGTAGGTCTCGCCCTTGGGCGGCTTGAAGCCCTGCGTGAAAATGATGAAGTGGTGGATCAGGCTCTCCATGTCCCGCATCACCTTCTGCTTGGGCGGGGGGATGATCTGGGGCGCGTCGGCGATGATCGGCCCCTCCGGCATCTGCGCGAGGCACTGGCGGATGATCTTCGCGCTCTGCCGCATCTCCTCCAGGCGCACCCAGTAGCGGTCGTAGGTGTCGCCGTTCTTGCCGACGGGGACTTCCCACTCGACCTTGTCGTAGGCGCCGTAGGGCTCCGCCTTGCGGATGTCGTAGGCCACGCCCGACCCGCGCAGCACCGGGCCGGTGCAGCCGAAGTTGACGGCGTCTTCGGCGGAGATCACGGCCACGTGCTTGGTCCGCGCCAGCCAGATGCGGTTGGTCAGGAGCAGTTCGTCGTACTCGTGCAGGTGCGCGGGGAACGTGTCCAGAAAGGCGCCGAGGCGCTGGACGAGGTCCGGCGTGAAGTCGGAGTCCACGCCGCCGATGCGGTAGTAGTTCAGCGTGAGGCGCGCGCCGCAGAGCTTCTCGAAGATGTCCAGCAGGACCTCGCGCTCGCGGAACGTCCAGAAGAACACCGTCATGGCGCCGATGTCGAGCGCCTGGGTCCCGAGCCAGAACAGGTGCCCGATGATCCGCTGCATTTCGGCGACGACCGTCCGGATGTACTCGGCGCGGGGCGGCACCGCGAGGTTCAGCAGCTTTTCCACGGCCCGCACGTAGGCGTAGTTGTTCGTCATCGAGCAGACGTAGTCCAGCCGGTCGGTGTGGGGGATGATCTGCTGGTAGGCCAGGCCCTCGCACAGCTTCTCGACGCCGCGATGCAGGTAGCCGAGGTCCGGCGTGGCCTTCACGATGCGCTCGCCCTCGAGCTCCAGCACCATGCGGAGCACCCCGTGCGTGGCCGGGTGCTGCGGGCCCATGTTGAGCAGCAGTTCCTCCTGGCGCCGGACCGCCTTGGTGTCTTTCGGCAGGCCCTCGGCTTCTTTCAGGAAGGGGCGGTGCTGGTCCTCGGGAACCTCCGAGGCCATCGGCGCGGCCGGCTCGTCGAGGCGCGGGAGAAAGGGAAAGGTGCTGCGCCAGCCCCGGCCCTCCGTCGGGAAGTCCTTGCGCAGCGGATAGCCCTCGTCGTAGTCCTCCGGCATGAGAATGCGGCGCAGGTCCGGATGGCCCGCGAACGTGATCCCCATCAAGTCGAAGACCTCGCGCTCCAGGAAGTTGGCGCCCTTCCAGACCGTGGTGACCGTCGGGATGGTCGGGTCGTCCTCCGGGAGCCGCGCCTTGAGCCGGAGGCGGTGGTTGCGCGGGAGCGACTTCAGCAGGTAGATGACCTCGAACCGGTCTTCGTCCTCGGGATAATCCACGGCCAGCATGTCCGAGAGCATGTCGAAGGCGGCCTCGGGGTCGTCGTGAAGAAAGCGGGCGATCTCCGGGACGGCCGCCGGCTTGACCTGCGCGACGAGGTCCTTGTACGGGCCTTCCTCGCGGACCGCCAGCACGGCGTCCGGGAATCGTTCGGCGAGTCTGGTGAGCAGCGCGTGCATGGCGTTATTTGACCAGGATCTTTTCCGTCATCATTTTCCGCTGGAGCATGATCAGGCCGTCCAGGAGCGCCTCGGGGCGCGGCGGGCAGCCGGGCACGTAGACGTCCACCGGCACGATCTGGTCCACGCCCTGGACAACGCTGTAGGAGTTGTAGTGGTTGCCGGACGTTGCGCAGGAGCCCATGGAGATGACGTAGCGGGGCTCGGGCATCTGGTCGTAGATGCGCCGGATCACCGGCGCCATCTTCCGGCAGACGGTGCCGGCGACGATCATCAGGTCGGACTGGCGGGGCGAGGCCCGGAAGACGCCCGCGCCGAAGCGGTCGATGTCGTAGCGCGACGAGACCGTGGCGATCATCTCGATGGCGCAGCAGGCGAGGCCGAACGTCATCGGCCACAGCGAGCCTTTCCGGCACCAGTTGATGGCGACGTCCAGGGTCGTCGTGATGACGTTGGCGTCCAGTTGCCGGTTGATCAATCCCATTCGAGCGCCTCCTTCTTCCAGGCGTAGAAGTAGCCCACGAGCAGGATGACGATGAACAGCAGCATCTCGATCAGGCCGAAGAGCCCAAGCTGATTGAAGATCACGGCCCAGGGAAAGATGAAGACGGTCTCGATGTCGAAGATCACGAACAGCATCGCGATGATGTAGTAGCGCATCGGGATGTTCGTGCGCGCGTCGTGGAACACCGGGGCGCCGCTCTCGTAGGGGGCCAGCTTGGCCTTGTAGGGGTTCGAGGGGCGGACGAGATAGCCGGCCGCGATGGACACGATGCCGAAGCCGGCCGCGACCACCATGAAGATCACAATCGGCAGGTAATTCGCAGGGACCATGTCCGGCGTCATCGCGAAGCGGCCTCCATCGTGCGTCCCGCGGTCCTGTCGGGGAGCAGGGCGTCCAGGAAGAACGGCCGCGACCGCAGGCCGTCCAGTCGGGGCGCCGGCATCCCTTTGTGCTGCACCAGGACTTTGTAGGTGGTGCCCATGCCGTCGGGCTTCAACAGGGCCCGCATCGCGACCGATTCGGGCGATTCGGGATCGAGGCCGTCAAAGGCGGTCTCGATGCCGAGCCCCATCAGGAAATGCAGCTGGTTCGTGAAACCGGTCACCTCGAGCCCGGCGTCCCGGCCGGCCAGCGCCAGGCTGGTGAAGTCCACGTGCGCGGTCATGTCCTGTTGCCCGACGCGAACATACGGCGATTCGGAGACGCGATGCCGGTGATAACACAGCAGCGTGCCGGCTTTTCTGGACGCCGCGTACAGGTCGGCGGCGGTGTGGCCGTAGTCGATCGTGAGAACGAGGCCTTGCCGCAGAATGGCGCCGGCCTGACGCATCCATTCGAGCGCCGTGAGATTGACTTCGGCTCTCTGGCCGACTTCCAGGGTGATGCCGAGACGCTCGAAATACTGTTCCAGCGAGGGTGAGAATGGCGGTGCTTCGATTTCAATGAAGCGGCCGCCACTCCCTCCCGAACCCACCGGTTCCCAACCGACGTAGATTTCGCGCAGGCCCAGCGGGCGCATGACCACGCGGTGCACCGGGAAGGCGTCCACCAGCTCGTTGGACAGGACCATGCCGGTCACCGACCCGGCCGGGAGCGCGCTCAAAGCCGGAGCCCACGTGATGCGCACGCCCCCGTCCAGCAATGGACGCAGACGCTCCCGTTGCGCGGCGATCATGGCGGGGCTGCGCTCAACCAGAAGATAGCGGATGCGGGAGAGGAACGCCGGATTCCCGCGCCGGCAGGCGTCGAGCAGGTGTCTGGCCAGGAGCCCTTTGCCGGCGCCCATCTCCACGATCGTGAAATCGCCGGAACCCATGCCTTCCGCCGCTTGCGCGACCTGCCGGCCGATCAGTTCGGCGAAGATGGGGTGCACGTCGAGGCTGGTGTAATAGTCGCCCTCGCGCCCGATGCGGGGGCCGGGAACCATGTAATAGCCGAACTCCGGGTCATAGAGCGCGGCCTCCATGAAGTCGGCAAAGGAGAGGGGGCCGTCTTGCGTGATGCGGGCGACGAGCTTGTCGACAAGACCGGGATGACCGATTTCCACCAAGGCCTCCTCCGCTGCCAAGAGCAAAAACCGTCCGCGAGAGAGGGGTACGATAGCCTAGGTCCTTTGGGTTAGTCAAGCCGAAAGACATTGTCCGAACAAGGGGTTGGAGCGCTTGCAGGGGCTAAAAAATGCCGTCGCTCGGCGGGGTCGAAATAGGCTGAAAGGCCTACTGGAAAACTTAGTCCGGCGGGTTGTTTTTTTTGCCGAACTCCGGGTACATCCTGTTCAGGCATTCCGGACAAATGCTATGGCTGAAATCGGCATTCGAATGCTCGCGGACGTAGACCTCCACCATGTGCCAGCCCCCCTCGTCATCGCGGATCTTCTTGCAATGGGAGCAGATGGGCAGCAGTCCGTGCAGGACCTTGATGTTGGCCAGCGCGTCCTGGAGTTCCGTGATCAGGCGCTCGCGCTCCTTCTGGACGCGTTTGCGCTCGTCGATCTCGCAAGTGAGCTCGTCGTTCAGCCGGTCGGCCCGCCCCTTCGCGGCGCTCAGGTAGGCGACGAGATCCCGGTTCTCAAACCGCAGGTGCAGGGACGCGAGGAGCGTCCGGTTCATGGCGCGCGCGATGAACACCAGGAGGATGGCGTAGAGCGCGATCATCGCTCCCATGGCGAGATGCAGGTCGTCGCCCTGCGCCAGAAATTTGATGACGAAGGGAATGAAGACCGGGACGGCGAACAGCAGGAACCCGGCCATCATGGCGGAGCAGGCCGCCACGGATCCGGCCGTCATGCCCGCCAGCACGAAGGCAAGGAACATCTGGTGCGGGAGCGACGCGTTGGGAAACAGGAAGACCCCGACGGCACCCCAGCCCAATCCGGAGAGCGCGACCCCGGCAAGGTACCAGGCGCCCCAGCGCGATTCCTTGATGGGGGACGGGGGCTTGAGCCAGTACTCATACCCCAGCCAGGCCCGACCCAAAGAGAGGGTGATCATGTACAGCAGCCACGAGATGAGGACCACGTGCCGGACCTCTTCCCAGAGGATGAAGACCAGGATCGGCGCATTCACCAGCGTGGCCGTGACGACCATGGGCGCCTTGGCGTAGAGGAGCTTCACCTGCTCCGCCCGGACCATCCGGTCGCGCTCTCCCGACTTCTGGGGGAGCCGCTCTTCCAACGGGGAAAGGGCGGCGCTGCGGGTGTCGTTGTTTGGGGGTGGGGTGGGCATCGTCATGGCTGGTTCGCGATGAAAAGCCGGTTCCGGCCCTCCGACTTGGCCCGGTACATGGCCTCGTCGGCTTTGCGGACAAGGTCTTCCTTGGTTTGCGCGTGGTCGGGGAATCCGGCGACGCCGATGCTGGTACTCAGGTGCACATTGATCCCGGCGTCCTGCAGGAACACGTGAGCGCCCACCGACTCATGCAGCCGCTCGGCCACCATCTTGGCGGTGGCGACGGTGGTCTCCGGCAGGATGACCACGAACTCGTCCCCGCCGTAGCGGGCCAGGATGTCGACGTCGCGGACGCTCGCCGCCATGATCTTCGCCACCTCGGACAGGCACTGGCTGCCCATCAGGTGTCCGTAGCAGTCGTTGATCGTCTTGAAGTGATCGAGGTCCAAAAAGATCAGCGCCATGATGGATCCGTAGCGCCGGCAGCGGCGGACTTCCCGGTCCAGGGCCTGCTCCAGGTAGCGGGAGTTGTACAGCTTGGTCAGTTCGTCAATGACGCCGAGGTTGGCCGCCTGTTCGTGCAGGGTCGCCCGCTCCAACGCGATGGAGGCCTGCTCGGAAAGACGCGTGAGCAGCCGCAGGTCCTGCCGGTCGAACGGCTTGCCGACCTTGTTCACCATCTCCAGAACGGCCACGGGACGTTTCTTGCTGAAGATGGGGACGCAGAGCACCGACCGCGTGATGAACTTGGTCGCCCGGTCGATTTCCGCGAGAAACCGCCGGTCTTTGCCGGTATCGGCGACCATCGCGGGCTTGCCGTTCTGGGCGACCCACCCGGCGATCCCCTGGCCCGGCTTGATGCGCTGCCCTTTGAGCCGCCGGGCCTTGGGCCCGCCGACCATGTCGAAGACCAGTTCCTGGTTGGCGGCATCGACCAGGAAGAGGGACCAGGCTTCGCACCGGATCATCGTCTTGGCCTTGTCGAAAATGATGCGCAGCACGGACTTGGGCTCCCGCGCCGACGCCAGGGCATGGGTCGTGTCGACAAGAAAACGCAGCTCGCGGACGAGCGCCAGCATCCGGGCCTGGACGCCGGCGGAGGGCTTGCGGGCGGCTCGGCGGCGGGTCCCGGGTTTGGCGGTCGTCGGCACGATCAGGCTCCGTGGCACTTCTTGTATTTCTTCCCGCTCCCGCAGGGGCAGGGATCGTTGCGTCCGACCTTGTCCGCCGTCCGGCGGATGGTCTTGTCTTCCTGCCTCTCGGCGGCCTGCTCGCCGCGGTTGAGCGTGAGGGGCGGCGGCCGGCGCGGCCGTTCCATGACGGGAGGCGGCTGCTCCCCCTGGACGACCTGGACACGGAAGAGGTGCTCCAGGACATCCTGCTTGCACCGGTCCATCATCGCGGCGAACATGTCGAAGCCTTCCCGTTTGTACTCGATCAGCGGGTCTTTCTGGCCGTAGCCGCGGAGCCCGATGCCCTCCCGCAGGCTGTCCATGGCGAGCAGGTGGTCTTTCCAGAGGGTGTCGATCGTCCGGAGCATCACCATCTTTTCCAGGTACCGCAGCAGGTCCGGGCCCAGCTCCTTTTCCTTCGCTTCGTACGCCGCGTGGATCTTGCGGACCAGCTCCGCGCGCAGGGCCTCGAAGCCGATGTCCTTGGTCTCGATCGTCCCGTCCTTGAGGTCGATCGAAAACTGCGCGTAGCAGGCGTCGGCCAGGCCCTTCAGGTCCCACTCCTCCTGGTACGAGTCCTTCGGGCAGTGCACGTCCAGCAGCCCGTCCAGGATGTCCTCGGCGTCGGCCTTGATGTCCTCGGACAGGTTTTCCCCGCCGAGGATCATGCGCCGGCGTTCGTAGACGACCATGCGCTGCTTGTTCATCACGTCGTCGTAATCGAGCAACTGCTTGCGGATTTCGAAGTGATGGGCCTCCACCTTCTTCTGGGCGTTCTCGATGGCGCGGGTGACCATCTTGGCCTCGATCGGCACGCCTTCCTCCATGCCGAGCTTGAGCATGATCTTGGAGATGCGCTCGGACCCGAAGATGCGGAGCAGGTCGTCCTCCAGGGAGAGGTAGAACCGGGACGAGCCGGGATCGCCCTGCCGTCCGCAGCGGCCACGGAGCTGGTTGTCGATCCGGCGGCTCTCGTGGCGCTCGGTGCCCAGGATGTGCAGGCCGCCGACGGTGGTGACCGCCTGCTTTTCTTTCTCGCACTCGGCCTTGATCTGCTCCAGCGAGGCGGCCTGCCGCTCGGGCGCCATCTCCGGGTCGGCGTACAGGGCCTTTTTGAACAAAAAGTCGGGATTGCCGCCCAAGAGGATGTCGGTCCCGCGGCCCGCCATGTTCGTCGCGATGGTGACGGCGGCCTTGCGGCCGGCCTGGGCGATGATCTCGGCTTCCTTCTCGTGGTGTTTCGCGTTCAGGACGTTGTGCTTGACGCCGTGCCGGACGAGATGGCCGGCGAGCCGCTCGGACTTTTCGATCGAGATGGTGCCGACGAGCACCGGCTGGCCGCGCTTGTGGCAGTCCATGATGTCTTCGACGATGGCGTTGAACTTCTCCTTCTCGGTCCGGAACACCACATCGGGGAAATCCTGCCGGATGTTGGGGCGGTTGGTCGGGGCGACGACCACGTCGAGGTTGTAGATCTTGGCGAACTCGCCGGCCTCGGTGTCGGCGGTGCCCGTCATGCCGGCCAGCTTCTTGTACATGCGGAACAGGTTCTGGAAGGTGATCGAGGCCAGCGTCTGGTTCTCGTTGGCGATCTTGACGCCTTCCTTCGCCTCGACCGCCTGGTGCAACCCGTCCGACCAGCGGCGGCCGGGCATCAGCCGGCCCGTGAACTCGTCCACGATGATGACTTCGCCGTCCTTGACGACGTAGTCCACGTCGAGGCGGTAGAGCACGTGCGCCCGCAGGGCCTGGACCACGTGGTGCACCAGGTCCATGTTGGCCAGGTCGTAGAGGTTTGTCACGCCCAGCGCGCGCTCCACCTTCTCATTGCCCTCTTCGGTGAGCGCCGCGGTTTTGGTCTTCTCCTCGATCGTGTAGTCCGTCTCCCGTTTGAGCGAGGGGATGATGCGGTCGATGCGGTAGTACAGATCGGTCGAGTCCTCGGTCGGCCCCGAGATGATCAGCGGCGTGCGGGCCTCGTCGATGAGGATGCTGTCCACTTCGTCCACGATGGCGAAATTCTGTTCGCGCTGGACGCAGTGCTCCAGGTCGCCGACCATGTTGTCGCGCAGGTAGTCGAATCCGAACTCGTTGTTGGTGCCGTAGGTGATGTCGGCGCGGTAGGCTTCCTGCCGGGTGCAGGGGCGCAGGTGCTGGAGGCGCTTGTCCTCCGCCTCGTAGGCCGGATCGAACAGGAACGACGCCTCGTGCTGTATGACGCCGACGGACAACCCGAGGTTGTGATAGAGGGGAGCCATCCACTGGGCGTCGCGCTTGGCCAGGTAGTCGTTGACCGTGATCAGGTGCGCGCCCTTGCCTTCCAGGGCGTTCAGGTAGAGGGCCAGCGTGGCGACCAGGGTTTTGCCTTCGCCGGTCTTCATCTCGGCGATCTTGCCCTCGTGCAGGATCATGCCGCCGATGAGCTGGACGTCGAAGTGGCGCATCGCCAGCGTGCGCTTCGACATCTCCCGGCAGACCGCGAAAGCGTCCGGCAGCAGCTCATCCAGCGTGGCCCCGTCGGCCAGCCGTTTCCGGAACGTCTCCGTCCTGGCGCCCAGGTCCCGGTCCGAGAGGCGGGCCACGGCCGGCTCCTTGGCGCCGATGGCGGCGACCACCGGGCGCATGCGCTTGATCTCGCGTTCGTTCTTGCTGCCGAAGATCTTATTGAGCAGGACGTTGATCATGTCGCTCCACGGTCCACAACCCCATCAGTATACTGAAATGCCCGAAACAAAGAAACAGCCGATCCCCGTAGTTGACCGAAGGGGGCGGCTGCGAGAGAATGCGGGCATGAGGGGCGAGCGCGGCAACATCGGGATTTTCATCCTGACCCACCTCCTGGTGGCGATCCTGGTGGGCTTCCTCCTGTGGAGCATCTTCCCGCCGGAGTGGAAGGAGTTCCTGCGGGACGGGCCCTGGGGGCTCGCGGCGGCCGCGCTGGCCTGCGGCCTCGTCTTTGTCTCGATCGTCCGGGGCGTGCTCGAGCGCCGCGCGCACAAGAAAGCCCACGACCGTGTGGCAAAAGTCTTCCGGGAGGCGACCGACCCGGCGTTGCAGAAGCGGGCCGCCCTCTGGCTCGTCGATCATGACCGGAGCCATCCCGAACGCCTGGCCGACGCCGGGTCCGGCTTGTTCGACGTCCTGCTGCGGATCATGAAGGCGGATCCCGAGAAGCTGGACCGGACCCGCGCCGCCAACGGCCTGGGCGTGCTGGGCGATGCCCGGGCGATCGCCCCCCTGCTGGTCGCGACGAAGGACGAATATGCGTTCGTGCGCGCCGAAGCGGCACTGGCGCTCGGGAAGCTCAAGGCGACGCAGGCCGAGAAGCGGCTGCGCGAGATGGTCGAGGACGACTGGGACGCCAACGCGCGCGGGCGGGCCAAGGAAGCCCTGGAACGGATTGCAGGATGAAGGAGCATGGCACATGGTGAGATTCGCGGCGGTTGTTGCGGGAGTTGCGGCGGCGGTCGTGCTGGCCGGGGCGGTTGCCGGGTTCGGAGCCGAGAAGGTGGGTGTGGGAGGGGTACCTTCGGTGGGCCCCCCTTCCACTCTAAGGGCGACGCCGCCCAAGGAAGTCGTCGGCAAGGACGGCGCGCCCATGGTGCTCGTTCCGGCCGGGGAATTTTTGATGGGCAGCACCACGACGACAATCGAGGAGTGGAGCAAGATCGACGACTGCGGCCCGAACAAGCAGTGCAGCCTGGAGGACGAGTTCCCCCAGCATCCCG
>SCTG01000059.1 GCA_004298335.1 Nitrospirota bacterium | reverse complement strand
GGTGTTCAATGCACAACCACAGGAAGAAATACTTACCGCATCAAAGCGCTGGGCGCAAGTTATCCCAGTCTGCCAAGCCCTCGCAAAGTGCGCGCTGGCCCTGGCAGGCGTGTCCCCAACTCTGCTCGCAACGTACGGCCAGAAAACTCTGGCAGCACGGCAAATGGTGACTCCGCTGTCGGTTCATAAGTGAGGACCGGTCGGACGCCCTCTTCATGGACCATCCGCGTCAGCTTCACGCGACGGAGACAACGACGCAATCGATCCGGATCGCTGGTCTTAAAGATCTGGACTTCCACCGGCAGGGCGGAATCGATGCGAACGGCGCGGTATCGGACGGCGTCAGGTGTCGCGGCGATTTGTTCTACTAGGCGATATTGATCGAGCGAGTCGGGCATGGACAGCATGGTACGGTCGAACGCCCGTTTCGGCCAATCAGCCGTCGCGATGCAGGGCCAGCGCGCACTTTGCGAGGGCTTGGCAGACTGGGATAACTTGCGCCCAGCGCTTTGATGCGGTAAGTATTTCTTCCTGTGGTTGTGCATTGAACACCTCAGGGAGGACGAGCGATGGCGGATGGAATTCGGATCGGACTGGACGAGGTGACGTGTCATTTTGCGGAACTGGAAGATCCGCGGTCGGAGATCAACCTGCGGCATCCGCTCGTCAGCGTGGTGGTCATCGCACTCATGGCCGTACTTTCGGGAGCGGGTGGCCCGACCGCCGTGGCCAAATGGGCCTGGATGAATCAAGAACTTCTGAAAGGGCTGTTGCCGCTGCCGAATGGAATCCCTCGGAAGGATGTCTTTCGACGGGTGCTGGCGACGTTGCAGCCCGCGGCGTTTCAAGCTTGCTACGGAAACTGGTTGCAATCGTTGCGGGACAAGGCGGCCGCGGCCACCGGCGTCGTTCAACCGGTGCTGGCGATTGATGGGAAGACCTTGCGACGGAGCCACGACAAGAGCAAAGGTCTGGGTGCGCTGCATTCGGTCAGCGTCTGGGCCAGCGAATTCGGCCTGAGCCTTGGTCAGGTGGCGACGGACGAGAAATCGAACGAAATCACGGCGATTCCCGCCCTGTTGAAGCTGGTGGACATTCGCGGAGCGATCATCACCATTGACGCGATGGGAACCCAAACGGCGATCGTGGAACAGATCATTGACGGCGGAGCAGACTTTGTGCTGGCGCTGAAGGGCCATCAAGAGACGCTGCATGACGCGGTCGTGGACTACGTGGACGAGCAGATGCAGACCGACTTCACGAACATTGCCGCCCGTCGGCACATCACGAAGGAAACAGGGCATGGCCGGGAAGAGACACGGCACTACATTCAAATGCCGGCGCCCAAGACGTTGGCCGGGTTCGGCCGCTGGAAGGGACTGCTGACGATTGGAGTGGCCATGTTGGACTGCGTTCGCGACGGGAAGGAGACGGCCGATATTCGGTACTACATCAGCAGTCTGCCGATGGGAGTCCAGCGCTTCGCGCACGCTGTCCGGGCCCACTGGGGAATCGAGAACACGTGTCATTGGAGCCTCGACGTCACCTACCGCGAGGACGACTCTCGCATCAGAGAACGACATTTGCGAGAGAACTTCGCTTGGTTGAACCGCTTCACTTTGTCGCTGCTCAAGCAGCATCCCGGCAAAGACAGCTTGGTCATGAAACGCCGCTGCTGCGGCTGGAACGATGACTTCTTGCTGGAAACTCTCATTGGAACAACGAGTTAGTGGCCGCTAGCCCTGAGCCGCAAGCTGAGTGCCATTGGCATCGCCAGTGTTGTGTTCTACGCCTCGCTGGACTCAAAGCAAACTCGCACTGGCAGAGCTAGGGCTCAAATAAGCGACCCCCCGGGATTGCCCCGGTGGCTCGCGGGGCTTTGCACGACTCTCGCCCAGTGATCGAGTGAACGTCATTAACAAAGGATTGTGTTCTGCTCGACGTCTCACTCGTCAAAAATCATCAG
>SCTG01000058.1 GCA_004298335.1 Nitrospirota bacterium | reverse complement strand
ACTTCACCGTGTGAGAAAGTAGGTCAACGCCAGACTCCCCCTCAAAACCCCCTCACGGATTTCCGGCGAGGGGGTTTTACTTTTTGCGGACAAGCACCACGACGTTATGTCAAAAGAGTTTTCAGCGCTGCGGCGACCGTTTTGCAGTCAGTCGCAGCCAACTGTCCCAGTCGCCGCAGAATAAAGCGGTTATCCAATGTGAATAACTTCATCCTCACCAGGGAGGCTGCCGCGAGGCCGACGGTGTTGCGGTCGGTAATCTCCACGTCAAGCGGCCAGGCGGGATTGCCGGCGCTGGTAATCATGGCCATGATGCTGTGCCCGGCGGGCAGGTTGAAAGCCTTTGCGTCAGATATCACCAACGCAGGCCTTCTCTTGGTGGCTGCGGAGTCCGTAAACGGGAAAGGCACCACCACGACATCGAAGCGTTCATAGCTCACGGTAGGCCTCAGCATCCGCCGCGGAATCCCATTCGCACAGCGTACCTTCTACCGCTTGCGCAAATGCGATATCGCGGGGGGTGGCGCGGGAGAGGCGAACCAGTCCATTTTCGATGTCGAAGGCAAGCACATCCCCCTGTTTGATGCCAAGCGTGGCACGTACCGGCTGTGGAATGGTCGCTTGGAATTTTGACGTTACGCGGGATACGCAAGCCACGAGTATTCTCCTGTAAATGGTAATGGTGTAATACCGGTGAGATGGTAAGATGCGAATTCCCGAAAGTCAATCCAATTTTCGGTTCGGTGTTGGGAGTTAATGAGTTGTCCGGTTTTGTAGCACGCTATCTGTCCGGTTGTCATAGTGCCCCGAAGGGGGAACGAGATGAAACGGACGGAACTGTTACAGGAGATCCGGAAGATGAGATTCGAAGAAGCGTATGAAGGGTGGAATGCAGGGCGGCTGACGCAAGCCGAGGCAGCGCAGATTTTGGGGATGTGCGAGCGCAGCTTCCGGCGGTATCTGGCGCGGTACGAGGCGGACGGGCTGGAGGGTCTGATTGACCGACGCCTGGAGCAGGTCTCGAACCGGCGGGCGCCGGTCGATGAAGTGATGGCACTGACCGAGCAGTATCGAAGCCGGCATCTGGGCTGGAACGTCAAGCACTTCCACAGTTGGTACCGGCGATCCGGAGGTACGCGCAGCTACACCTGGGTCAAAAAACGTCTGCAAGGAGCAAAGCTGGTGCCGAAGCACGAGAAGCGCGGCGCGCATCGGAAACGGCGGGACCGATCCGCTTTGCCGGGCATGATGATCCACCAGGACGGCAGCACGCACGAATGGGTCGTCGGACAGAAGTGGGATCTGATCGTCACGATGGACGACGCCACCCGTTGGCACTACTCGATGTTCTTCGTCGGTCAGGAAGGCACGGCCAGCAGTTTCCGGGGCGTGCATGACGTGATCACGGCGCGGGGACTGTTCAGTTCGTTCTACAGCGATCGGGGCAGCCATTACTGGACCACGCCGGAGGCGGACGGCAAGGTCGACAAAGAGAATCTCACCCAGTTCGGCCGCGCCATGAAGCAGTTGGGCATCGACATGATCGCCGCCTACTCACCCGAGGCGCGAGGGCGTTCGGAGCGAGCCTTTGGTACACATCAGGGGCGCTTGCCGCAGGAACTGGCATTAGCCGGCATCACCGATATGGCGGCCGCCAATCGCTACCTGCAGGAGCGCTACCTACCCGCCTTCAACGCCGAGTTTGCCGTGCCGGCGATGGAGGCGGGTTCGGCCTTCGTGCCTTGGATCGGTGGCAGCTTGGAGGACATCCTGTGTGAGCAGTTTGATCGCACCGTGGGCAACGACAACTGTGTGCGCTTCGACGGCATGATCTTGCAGATACCGGCGGATCGACATCGCTGCCACTACGTCAAAGCTCGAGTCCGGGTCAATCGATACGCAAGCGGTGCGCTCGCGCTGTTTCACGGGCCGCGCGGCCTGGCTTATTTCACGCCTGACGGGAGACCCATCACAGACGAACTGCAACAGGCCGCCTGAACCGTCCGCCAGGCGCGCCGTTGGGGGCGGAAACCGGCTTCGGGCTACGCCCTTCGCCGCTCCCCGCCCCCAACAGAAAAAGCGGACAATTCATGTGCTACAGAACCGGACAAGTCTAAAAACCCGCGACAG
>SCTG01000057.1 GCA_004298335.1 Nitrospirota bacterium | reverse complement strand
GCTCAGAGCGTTTCGGCGTCGCAGCCCCGCAGACTCGCCTGTACGCTCTTCCGCTCCGCCCGGGCGCCCGTTCGGCGCCACCCCGTTATCACCTTGTGACGGGTTTCCCGCTAAACAGATTCCAGTTCCTTGAGCCTCGCCCGCAGCTGCTCCGCCTGCTCGCAGAGATCGGCCCACTTGGAAGTCAGGACCGACTGGTCCTTGGCCCACTGCTCCCGCTCCTTCATCAGGGCGGTCCAGCGCACGTGGTCCTGGTAGAGTCCCGGGTCGGCCAGCTCCTTGTCGCGGGCCTGCATCTTGTCGTCCCCGGCGGTGATCTCCCCCTCCAGCTCGGCGATCTGGCGTTCCGCGCGGGCGAGCGCCTTGGCGGTTTCCTTGCGGCCGGCCGGCCGGCCTGGCCCGCTTTTCTCCGATGTCCGCGCGCGGGGCGCGGCCGTGGGAGCCGCCTTGGACGGCTTCGCGGCCTGCTCCGGCTCGGGCGTGCCCTTGATGGAGTCCACTTCCTGCATCGTCTTCCAGAGGTAGTATTCGTAGTCGCCGTGGTAGTCCCGCGCCAGGCCCTCCTCGATCTCCACGACCCGGGTCGACACGCGGGAGAGAAAGACCGGATCGTGCGAGATGAAGACGAGCGTGCCCGGGAACGCCACGAGGGCGTCGGTCAGGACGTCCACCGAGGCGGGGTCGAGGTGGTTCGTCGGCTCGTCGAGCAGCAGGGTGTTCGCCGGCTTGATGAGCATGCGGGCCAGCGCCACGCGGTTCCGCTCGCCGCCGCTCAGCACCTTGATCGGCTTCTTCTGGTTGGCGCCTTCGAAGAGGAACGCCCCCGCCAGGCCGCGGATGAAGTTCATCTCGGCGGTGGTGTCCGCCTCCGCGATGGATTCCAGGACGGTGTGCTCGGTGTTCAGGATGTCGGCCTGGTGCTGGGCGAAGTAGTGCAGCGTCACTCCGTGGCCGACCGTCCTGGTGCCGGCGTCGGGCGGGAGGACGCCGGCCAGCATCTTCAGGAGCGTGCTCTTGCCGGCGCCGTTCTCGCCGACGAGCGCGATGCGCTGGTTGCGCTCCACGGAGAAGTTGAGCGCGCGGTAGACGACGAGGTCGCCGTAGGACTTGGCCACGCCCGCGAGCTCCAGCACCTGGCGGCCCGAGGCGGGCGGCACGGGGAAGCGGAACCGCACGCGCTTGGGGTCGCGCGTCCGCTCGACCAGCTGGACCTTTTCCAGCTGCTTGAGCCGGGACTGGACCTGGCGGGCCTTGGTGGCCTGGTAGCGGAACCGGTCCACGAACTTCTGCACCCGCCCGATCTCCTTGTCCTGGCGGTTCGCGGCGGCCTCCTGCGCGGCCTCGTAGGCTTCGCGCCAGGCGAGGTACTTCGTGTAGTTGCCCTTGGACTCCATGAGGCGCTGGTGGCGGATCTCCCAGACGTGCGTGGCGATGCGGTCGAGGAACGTGGTGTCGTGGCTGATGACCAGCATGGTGAAGTCCGACTGCAGCAGGAAGTCCTCGAACCAGCGCTGGGTGGCCTTGTCGAGGTGGTTGGTCGGCTCGTCCAGCAGGATGACGTCGGGCGCCGACAGCAGCAGGTGCGCCAGCGCCACCCGCATCCGGAACCCGCCCGAGAGGGCCGAGATCGGGCGGCTGAAGTCCGCTTCGGAGAAGCCGAGGCCGGAGAGGATGCGCTTGGCCTCGTGCTCCGGGTACTGGTTGCGGTGGGTGGCGTCCAGCGCGGTGTCGCCGGGGATGTCCTCGAGGTCCTGCGGCAGGTAGCCGATCCGCAGGCGCGGGCGCTTGCGGATGCGGCCGCCGTCCAGCTCCTGCTCGCCCAGGATCAGCCGCAACAGGGTCGTCTTGCCGACGCCGTTGGGGCCGACCAGGCCGACGCGGCTCCCCGGGCGCAGGTGGGCCGAGGCGTCCTTGAGCAGCGCCTTGGTCGCGAAGTGTTTGCTGACGGATTCGAGTTGGAGCATCTGACCTTTGTCGCGTGATTGAGATGAAGTAAGAATGACTGGAGGTAGTCAGAGCATAACCGCAATGGGCGGGGATTGCAAGGGGGTCGGAGCGGCAGGAGCGGGCCGAAGATGGGCGGGCGCAGCGTCACACCGAACGGGCGGGGAGATGGAGCCTCGTTAAAATCACACTGACATCGACGGCCAGCCCGACTCGCTCGAGATCAAACGGTTTGCCGATAATGTCGATGGGCCCGAGAGCCAGCGCCGCGTTCAGTAATTTCTCGTCCCGGCTCCCGGTCAGCATCATGACTCCGCCCCCGTACTTCTTCTCCCGCAGCGTGCGGAACACGTCGACTCCATGCATGCCCGGCAGGTGCAGATCAAGAATGATCAGCTGCGGGTGCTTCTGGTCGACGAATGCAAGAGCAGCCGGCCCATCCTGGACCGCGCACACGCGATACCCCCGCCCCGACAAGTACTCGGTCAGCAATTCGCAGATCGGTTTCTCGTCGTCGACGACGAGGATGGTATGCCCGTTGTGCGACGGGGATGGAAGGACGGCGCGCTTCCGTAACGAGTCCTCCACGGCATGGATCAGGTCCCCGGTCGAGAGCCCTTTGGTCAGGAAATCCGTCACCCCGAGTTTCTGCGCCTCCCATTGCTGTTTATTCGACGTCGCATCCGCCAGGATCGCGACCGCCGCATCCTGGCTGATCTTGCGTATCTTCTTCAGGACCTCGATCCCGTCGATGTCCGGCAAGTGAAGGTCCAGGAGCGTGATCTGCGGCCGCCGTTGCCGAAACACTTCGATGCCGTCGCGGCCGCTGTGCGCCGCATACACGTCATAGCCGCGGCTACGCAACACCTCCTGCAGCAGATTGCAGAGCAGGCGTTCATTGTTGATCACCAAGATCGTCGTCATGCGCTATGGAGCCTGCGTCTTCCCGTAAACCTTGGCGGGCGTATCCAACGCGTCCCGCACCTTGAACAAAAACGATTCGGCGGAGAACGGCTTCTGAAGAAAAGCCAGGCCGGCGTTCAACACTCCATGACGGACGACCGCATCATCGGTGTAGCCGGACACGTAGAGCACTTTCGCCTCCGGATGCACCATGGCCAGTTGCGCCGCCAGTTCCCGTCCGCTCATCCCGGGCATCACGACGTCAGTCACCAGGAGCGGGATCGAACCATGGTGCCGGTGGCCGATGCTCAGCGCTTCCGTGGCATTGCGCGCCACCAGGACGGCATAGCCCTGTGCCTCCAGGATCGTCTGCATCAGATTCCGGACCATTTCCTCGTCCTCGGCAACGAGCACGGTCTCGGTGCCGCGGAGGATCCGGGGACGGTCCTCGGCCGGCTCCTGTACTTCCAGTGCGTCCTCCACCCGCGGGAAATAGATTTTGAACGTCGTGCCTTTCCCCGGCTCGCTGTAGACCCAGATGGACCCGCCGCTCTGCTTGACGATCCCGTAGACCATCGCCAGGCCCAGCCCTGTCCCTTGGCCGATTTCCTTGGTGGTGAAGAACGGCTCGAAAATGCGGGCGCTGGTCTCGGCATCCATTCCGTGCCCGGTGTCGCTGACCGCCAGCATCACGTGGGGACCGGGCTGGACGGTGGCATGATCGCGCGCGTAGTTCTCATCGAGCGCCACATTGGCGGTCTCGATCGTCATCTTGCCCCCTTGCGGCATCGCATCACGGGCATTGACCGCCAGGTTCAGGATGACCTGTTCGATCTGGCCAGGATCCGCCTTCATGCGGCCCAATCCCGGCTTGAGGATGGAGACAATGTCGATGTCCTCGCCGATCAGCCGCGGCAGCATCTCGTACAGGTTGGTCACGATGGCGTTCAAGTCCAGGACCTTTGATTCGAGGACCTGCCGGCGGCTGAAGGCCAGCAATTGGCGCGTGAGCGAAGCCGCGCGTTCGCCGGCGTCTTTGATGTACTGGAGACGAGCGCGTTGTGGATCCTGCGGCGCCATCTGGCCCAGGGCGAGATCGGAATACCCCTTGATGATCGTCAGTACGTTGTTGAAGTCGTGGGCGATGCCGCCTGCCAGCCGCCCCACCGCCTCCATTTTTTGAGCCTGGCGGAGTTGCTCCTCCAGTTTGGCATTCCGCTTCTCCGCTTGCTTGCGCTCCTTCTGCGCCTCGGCTTCGCGCAAGACACGGCGCACCGCGAATAGCAGGCGCGCGGGGTGGTCTTTCAGCACGTACTCCGTCGCGCCCGCCTTGAGGTATTCAATCGCCGCCTCCTCGCCGATGCTGTGCGAGAAGAGGATGAAGGGGATCTCGGGACAGTGTTCCTGGGCGATCGCCAGCGCGGACCTGCCGTCGAAATCGGGAAGCGCGCAATTGGAAATGATGACATCCCACCCGCCTTGCCGGACGGCGGCCATGAAGTCGTCGCGGACCTGCACGTGCGACAACTTGCAGGCCAGGCCGTCTTTCGACAATGCGGCTTTGACGAGCTCGGCGTCGCGCGCACTCTCTTCAAGACACAGGACGTGCACCGTGGTCTTCATGCGCCTGCCTGACCTCGTGTTAACTTCGCTAGCGAGAGCATCGCGTTTTCACCCACGCTGGATTCGAAATGCCGGGCGGTTCGACCCTTGTGTTCCATCATGTCGTTAAAATGCAGGGGACATGCCACGGTGTCCCAAGAAATCATCACTCGGAAGTATTTGAAATGACAGGAAAACGAGAAATGGGCCGGAAGGCGAAAAAATGGGAATTCACGCACTGCATGCTTGGAAATTAGTCATAGGGGTCTTTACGGTCAGGCATACAAGATAAGGGGCAATTGCGATGGACGGAGGGATTACGGGAGGGTCGGCTCAAGAATGGGATTCGGCATTGAATATCCGACGCGGTTGATCGTTGCACCCGTTGCAACCGAGAGCAACGGGTACCCGGGTCCAGCAAGCTCGGAGTGGTGGAGCTGGCCGGGATTGAACC
>SCTG01000056.1 GCA_004298335.1 Nitrospirota bacterium | reverse complement strand
AAGATGATACATCTCACATTCTTTGAACAGGTCATGACCCTCATTGCGACGCTGAGTACCATTGCGGCCATCTGGGGCTATTTCTACACCCACCCTCGCAAGAAGCAGAAGTAACTTCCGTCCGCCTCGTTTTCCGGTGCTGCCTTGACACTTCATTGAAGCTGGCCTAGCCTGATCGTCGGGTAGGGCCTCAAAAATGTTGCTTCCCGCTTCAACCTTTTCCCTCCTCCCGGTGTCTCACCCACAGAAGCGTAAAGTTGCGCCTGCGCCAACGCGGGAGGGGACGAAACTCATGGGGCTCACCTACATCAAAGCGACTGTTATTAATCTTGCCGATCCAAAGAAGCGCGCGCGGATGAGGTTTCTCGTCGATTCGGGGGCGGTTTATAGCGTGATTCCCCGTCCGCTGTTAGGGCGGCTGGGGGTCAAGCCGTGCGGCTCCAAGGAGTTCACGTTGGCGGATGGGACGACCATCGTGCGTGAGTTCGGCAACGCGCTCTTTTCCTTTCAGAAAACGCAAGGGGCGTCGCCGGTCATCTTCGGCGAAAAGGGCGACACGCCTCTGCTCGGCATGGTTTCCCTAGAAGCGCTGGGCTACATCCTCGATCCGCTCCGCCGCGAGCTGCGCCCGCTGCCGATGGTGCTGGGGTGATTGTTGCGGAGTAGTTGTCGCCGCCCTTATTCTCCCGACGGCGCTGCCTTCTTGCCTCTCGTGTAGGCGAAGCCCGCGAGTCCCAGCGCGACCAGCCACCAGACGCCGAGGCCGGTCAGCGCCAGCTCGTCGGACAACCCCTTCTGAAAGTCGTCATACCGCTGCATTATGAACAGCGAGACATCCGCTGCTCCTCCGAGAAAGAGGAGCAGGGCAAGAACGTAGAGCAGGCGGATCATCTTATCGCTCATCATGTACCTCCATGTGGCCCATCTTACCCATCCCGCCGGTAGGTTTCAAACACTGACACGGCGATTGCATAGGTCCGGCGGCATTCCCCGCACCGGAGCTTGACGGCATCGTCCATCACGTTCACGGCGCTCACCCGAAGCTCGGCGGGATGCGCGGCGGCGCACGCGCCCAGATCGACCGCCGCCTCCCGTTCGGGGCCGCCCACCTCGGCCGCGCGGGTCGTCAGCGCCCGGGCGGTGAACCGGTGCCGCATGTGGCAGTTGACGCATTCCACCACGACGCGATCGGGCGGCGTCAGCGATTTGAAGCTCAGCGACAGGGGATGGGCGGCAAAACATTGCTGGGCGAAGGCGCCGCTTTTGAAGGTCGCCATCAGAGGTTGGTCTCGATGCTGGACGAGGTCTTGTTCAGCACGGTGGCGGCCGCCCGCGAGAGTTCCGCGTCCGCGTCGTGGTTCAGCGCGTAAATCCGGAACTGGATCAGGCGCGTCGGGAGCAGGTCCAGAAATTCCTCCAGCGGCTCCGTGGAGACGGTTTGCGTGCTCGAATCATAGACGTACAGCGGGATGCCGCGCGTGTCTTTGGGATTGGGCCGTGGATCTTGATAGGCCATGTCCACACGGAATGCCATCTTGTCCAGCTTGGCCGGCAACTCCTTGCGGATACAGGCTTCATAGTACTCACGGCTCTGAAAATCCATCCCGCGAGTTTTGTCCGTTTCGGGCAGGACCGTATTGTAGGCCATCTTCCACTTGACGTCCCGGCCGAGGATGCGCGCCCATTCGTCGCCGAGCTGTCGTTGCTTGGGATTCCGGGACCTGCCCCAGCCTCGGACTTCCTCGAGGAGAGACCAGTCGGTCAGGTTCAGATACTGGTCCATTTTCTTGCGCGGGTCGTCCGGAAAGATGAGCCGCATCGTGTCGCCGAAGATCTCCCGCAAATGGATGTCGATAGCCCGCGTCGTCCGGTGGTAATACACGTTGGAGTAGAGGTACATCCGCGTGTTCAGGAACATCTGGAGCGCCGGCAGGCCGGTCTTGTGGATGGTGAAGCCCTTCTCGGTGATCATCGTGTAATGGATGAGGCGGCTGAGGTCCACGGGCCCGACGGCGACGCCGCACATGTAGGAGTCGCGGAGGACGTAATCCAGGTTGTCTCCCGTGTAGCTGCCGGAAATGATCGGCTGGAGAAAGTTCAGCCACCGCGGCATCCTGGAGCTGTCCTTGCCTTTATCCTTGAGGATCAGGTGGGCGATCTGGACGGGATCGAGCTCTTCGCCCCTGGCGAAGGCGCCGGAGGGGCTCCGCCGGATCTTCCGGATGATCGGACCGAGGTGCTCACGGATGATGATCTGGCCCAGTTTCTCGTGGGTCAGGTGGAACTGCTCGAGGAAATTCTCGTCGAAAAAGTGGCAGAAGGGCCCGTGGCCGATGTCGTGGACGAGCGCGGTGACCCGCAGCAGTTCCTCGATATAGTTGGCGGAGGGCACGTCCGGCGCGGCCTTGTGGAGGAAGGGGTAGAGGTGGCGCGCGAACCGCCCGGCGACATGCATGGTGCCGAGCGAATGGACGAACCGGCTGTGCTCGGCCGACGGATAGACCCATCGGGCGCTCTGGAGCTGGAAGATGTACCGGAGCCGCTGGACCCACGCCGAATCGATGAGGTCTTTCTCGGTGGTCTCCTGCGGCTCGCCGCGCGCCGGGCCTTTCGCGGGAGCGGCGAAGGGCACGGTGAACGTGATGTATTCGTGGATCGGATCGGCGATCAGCGCCGAGCCGTCATAGTGGGATTTGCCGAGCGAGGGACGGGGCGTCACCCGAAAAATCTAACACGAAGGGGGTGGGGGCGCAACTGGGGCCTGCTGATGCGTCTTCGCGTGGTGCGCGCGGAACTTGAGGATGGCCTGGTGCATGAGGACATATCCGGCGGCCGCCGCGATGGCTCCCAGGAGCACATGGCCCAGGACAAAGGGGACCAGATAGGGCCGGAATTGGGTCCACAACAGCCGGAACTGATCCCACAGCATGAGCGAATTGAAGTACGCCCAATCGATTTGCGGTTGCGGGCCGACCGGGTCCAGCCAGAGCCCCACTCCCATGCTGCCGGCGATGATCGGCAGGAACGTCCAGGGATTGTTGACCAGGTTGCCCGCCATCACGGCCAGGAAATTCAAGCGGAAAACCCAGGCGAAGAGAAACACGCTGGCGGTGTGGAGGCCATAGGTGGGGGAAAAGGCGATGAGGATCCCCGCGGCGAAGGCCATGGCGGTGCGCTGGGGCGAATCGCCCAGGTGGAGGATCTGGCGGAGCTTCTCCTTGACGGCGGCGAGGGGAATCATCCCAGACGGTGCTCGTAGCCTTTTGCGGCCAGCGGGCGAACGGAACCGTCGGCGCCGATGATACGAAGTCCTGCGCGGGCCGGCGTGATCCTGCCAATGGGGGTGGCCCGCAGCAACCGGCGGCGAATGAGCCGCTCCACGTGCGGGACGTTGCCCGGCCGCACCGTAAAGAGGAGCTCATAATCCTCCCCGCCGCCGAGCGCATACGCAAGCGGATCGCGACGTCTGGCCCGGGCGTGGGCAATGAGCGCCGCCGACAGGGGAAGCCGCCGGGCGTCGATGAGGCACCCCACGGTGCTCTCCTCGCAGATGTGGCGGACGTCGCCGGCCAGGCCGTCCGACAGGTCAATGGCCGCGCTCGCCAGGCGGCCTTCGGCTAGGTGTCTGGCTTCGCGCACGCGCGCTGTCGGCGCCTGGTGGCGGCCGGTGAGGTAGGCCGTCTCGCGCGCGCTCGTCCCGCGCCCTCGGCGGCCCGCCTTGCGCGCGAGGAGGATTTCCAGCCCGGCCTGCGCGTCACCTACAGTTCCGGTCACATACAGGTGGTCGCCCGCGCGGGCAGTGGATCGCCGGAGCACCTCCGCCGGCGAGGCTTCGCCCAGCACCGTGAGCGAGACGAACAGGCCGGCGCGCGACACGGACGTATCCCCTCCGACGACCGCCGCCGCCGCGCGCCGGCACGCGGCCGCCACGCCCGCATAGAGCGCGTCAACGTCGCGGGGCGATTGGCGCGGGGTGAGGGCCAGCGCGATCAGGACGAACCGGGGCAGGCCGCCCATTGCCGCAATGTCGCTGAGGTTGGCCATGGCGGCCTTGTAGCCGAGTTGTCGGTAGGTGGTACAGGCCAGGTCGAAGTGGACGCGTTCAACAAGCAGGTCGGTGGTGGCCAGCAGCACCCGCCCGGGACGGGTTTTGAGGACGGCCGCGTCGTCGCCGATCCCCGCGAGGACCGCCCTCCGGAGGGCATGAGGAATCTGCGTTGCGTTCCTAAGCCGCCGGAGGAGTGCGAATTCGCCGATCCGGCCCTGGCGCATCAGCCCTGTCTGGAGGACGCGGCGGCGACGGGCCGGCGGCTCATCGACGGGCGGCGTCCCGGGGCGTCCGTCTTCGCCTGCGTGCCGCGGGGAGCCGGCATGCGGCGGAGGGCCGCTCCGAGGACGTCGTCCATCGTTTCGGCGAAGATGAAGGTCATGCCTTTCAAGAGATGCTTCGGAATGTCCGCCAGGTCCTTCTGGTTGCGCCTGGGCAGGATCACCCGGAAAATGCCGACCCGCTTGGCCGCCAGGAGCTTTTCTTTCAGCCCGCCGATCTCTAGGACCCGCCCGCGCAGTGTGACTTCACCGGTCATGGCCAGGTCGTGGCGCACCGGCCGGCCGGTGAACGCGGAGGTGAGCGCGCTGGCCATGGTGATCCCGGCGGAGGGCCCGTCTTTCGGGATCGCCCCGGCCGGGACGTGGATGTGGATGTCGTGCCGGGCGAAGACCTCGGGTTTGAGACCAAGCTGGCGGGCGCGCGCCCGGACGTAGCTGAGCGCGGCCTGGGCCGACTCTTTCATGACGTCGCCCAGATGGCCGGTCAGGGTCAGGGCGCCTTTGCCCTTCATGATCGTCGCTTCGATGTGGATGATGTCCCCGCCGACCTCGGTCCAGGCGAGTCCCGTGGCCACGCCGATGATGTCCTTCTTCTCCTCGCTCTCCTTGTGGTGTTTGGGCACGCCGAGATACTTGGGGATGGCCGTCGGCGTGATGGCATAGAGTCGGTTCTCGCCCTCCGCGATTTTCTTGACGACCTTGCGCATCACGTTGGCGATCTCGCGTTCGAGGTTCCGGACGCCGGCCTCGCGTGTGTAGTCCGCCACGATCCGGTTGAGCGCCCGATCGGAGAACGTGATCTGCTTCTCGGTGATCCCGTGCTCGGTCAACTGGCGGGGAATCAGGAACCGTTTGGCGATGCCGATTTTTTCCTCTTGGGAGTACCCGGGGATCTCGATGATCTCCATGCGGTCGCGCAGGGCCGAGAGGATCGGGTCCATGATGTTGGCCGTGGTGATGAACATGACCTCGGAGAGATCGAACGGCACGCCCAGGTAGTGGTCGCTGAAGGCGGTGTTCTGCTCCGGGTCGAGGACTTCCAGCAGGGCGGCCGACGGGTCGCCGCGGAAGTCCGCGCCGACCTTGTCGACCTCGTCCATCATGAAGACCGGATTGCCGGTGCCGGCCTGCTTGATGCCCTGGATGATGCGGCCGGGCAGGGCGCCCACGTAGGTCCGGCGGTGGCCCCGGATCTCGGCTTCGTCGCGGATGCCGCCGAGCGAGATCCGGACGAACTCCCGGCCCAACGCCCGCGCGATCGATTTCCCCAGCGACGTTTTGCCGACGCCCGGCGGGCCGACGAAGCAGAGGATCGGCCCCTTCATCTTCTCCTTCATCTTGCGGACGGCGAGGTATTCGAGGATCCGCTCCTTCACCTTTTCCAGATCGTAGTGGTCCTCGTTGAGCACCTTGGCGGCGGCCTTGATGTCGAGGCTGTCCTTGGTCTTCTTGCTCCAGGGCAGTTCCACCAGCCATTCGAGATAGGTCCGGACCGTCGCCGCCTCCGCGGTGTCCGGATGCATCTTCTCAAGCCGCTTGAGCTGCTTCTCCGCCTCCTTCAGGACCTTCTCGGGCATCTTGGCGTCTTTGATGTTCTTGCGGAACTCGGCGACTTCCTCGGCCCGCTCGTCCAGTTCGCCCAGTTCCTTCTGGATGGCCTTCAATTGCTCGCGGAGGAAGTATTCGCGCTGGGTCTTGTCCATCTCGCCCTTGGCTTCGGCCTGGATCTTCTGCTGCATCGAGAGGACTTCGATCTCCGCGCCCAGCAGTTCGCTGGCGCGGCGGAGCCGGGCGATCGGATCGTGGATCTCCAGCACTTCCTGGGTGGCGTCCACCTTGAGTCCGAGGTTCGAGACGGTCATGTCGGCGAGCCGGCCGGGGTCCTGGAGGGTCTCGATCACGACCATCACGTCGGGCATCAGGATCTTGCCGAGGCTGACGAGGCGTTCGAGCTGCTCCTTCACGGTCCGCATCAGGGCCTCCCCTTCGAGGGACTGGCCCGGCAGTTTGGCTTCGGGGATCTGCGCGAGGCGGACCTGGAAGTAGGGCTCGGTCTGGACGAATTCCTCGATGCGGGCCTTGGCCAGGCCCTGGACGAGGATCTTGATCCGGTCGTCGGGCAGCTTGAGCATGCGCATCACCATGCCCACCGTTCCGACGGGATGGATGTCCTCCGGCGCGGGGTTCTCGACTTCCATGGAGCGTTGGGCCGCCAGCATGATGATCCGGTTGCCGGCGAGCGCCGCCTCGATGGCCTTGATCGACATGTCCCGGCCGACAAAAAGTGGCAGGACCATGTAAGGGAACACGACGATGTCGCGAATCGGGAGGAGCGGGAGACGGTCAGGAATCTCCACCTGCGACGGGTCTCGCTGAACCTGCTCGGCCATGGCTGCCCTTTCTAGAAGGTGAGTCCCTTGAGGTAGCGCGCGAAACGGTCGCCCAGTTCGGGGTTCTTCAACCCGAAGGCGACGGTGGCCTTGAGAAAGCCGAGCTTGTCGCCGGCGTCGTGCCGGGTGCCGTTCACCACGCAGGCGTGCATGGGAGCCGCCTGCGCCAGTCTGCGCAGGGCGTCCGTGAGCTGGATTTCCTGGTTTTTGCCGGGAGGCGTCTTCTCCAGGATGGAAAAGATCGACGGCGGCAGGATGTAGCGGCCGATCACCGCGAGCCGGGACGGCGCTTCCTTCGGAGCCGGTTTTTCGATCAGATCGGTGACACGGAACAGCCCGGACCGTACGGGTTTGGGGGTGATGATGCCGTAATGCGAGACTTCCTCGGGCGCGACTTCCTGCACACCCAGAATGGGAGTGCCGAGTTCTTCATAGAGGTCGATCAATTGCCTGGTCGCGGGGACAGCCGCATCGATGACCTCGTCGCCCAAGAGCACGGCGAACGGCTCGTCGCCGATCAAGTGTTGCGCGCAGAGGATGGCGTCCCCGAGCCCGCGGGCGTGACGCTGGCGGATATAGCAGAAATTGGCCAGCTCGGAGATCCGTCGGATTTCCTTGAGCAGCGTGTCTTTTCCGCTCTCCTTCAGGACTTCTTCCAGCTCGAACGAGAGGTCGAAATGGTCTTCGATGGCGCGTTTACCGCGGCCCGTGATCACGATGATGTCGCGGATGCCGGCCGCCACCGCCTCCTCCACCGCATACTGGATCAGGGGTTTGTCGACCAGCGGCAGCATCTCCTTGGGGGAGGCTTTGGTGGCGGGCAGGAATCGAGTTCCGAGGCCGGCGGCTGGAATGATGGCCTTGGAGACCGTTTGAGAAGCCATAACAGTCGGATTCTACGGGCGGTTCCGGCCAAAGTCAAGCCGAGTCCGGAAGCTTCGGGCCGCCTTTTTCCCTTTACTTGTCGGGGGGTAATCTGTAGAATTTCCTGGGTTTTTTGCGCTATTTAAGTCATGTCCGTGGTGTGCCGCCCGACGCGGTCAGGGCACCGGAAAGGAAGAAGGGGCGGTGCACGTTTTCCGCACGACAGGCTCGAGCCTTCCCGGGCAGAAAGTGGACGGCCGGGCGTTTGGGGGAGCCGGGACCACACCTCGAGTGACCATCATTGTCGCTTACGGGATCTTGCTGTTGGGAGGACTCCTCTGGGTCCTGGGCCCGGAGGTCGGCCTGGCGCAGGAAGCGGGCCCGCCGATCAGCACCATCACCATACAAGGGAACAGGCGGATCGAGAGTCCGGCCATTCGAAGCCGGTTGACGCTGAAGGAGGGCGAGCGCTTCACCGCCGAGCGGATACGGGAACAGATTCGCGCCTTGTATCAGATGGGGTATTTCGAAGACGTCCGCGTGGAAACCGAGCCCAAGGCCGGAAACCTGGCCGTGATTTTCGTGGTGACGGAAAAACCCTTCGTGACGGAGATCCTGTTCGACGGCAACGACAACCTCAAGGACGAGAAGCTCACCGAGAAGCTCACGGTTCGCACGCAATCGTTCCTGGATCAGCAACAGATCAAGGACAGCGTCGAACGCCTCCGGCAGCTGTATGAGGACGAGGGGCATTTCAGCGCGCGGATCGTGCCGGTCATCAAATCCCTGGACGGCGAGCGGAAGTCACTGACGTTCTTCGTCAAGGAGGGGCCCAAGGCCCGCATCAAGACCGTCGCCTTGGACGGCGCGAAGTCCATCCCCCTGAAGAAGCTCAAGAAGCCCCTGGTGACGCGGGAATACTTCTGGCTCATATCCTGGTACGACGATTCGGGCGTGTACAAGAAGGAAGAGCTGGACAACGACGTCGAGCGGATCCGCCAGGCGTATTTCGACGAGGGGTACCTTGACGTCAAGCTCGGCAAGCCTGCGGTCGATCTGAGCCCGGACAAAAAATGGTTTACGGTCCGGTTCCCCATCGTCGAAGGGCCGCAGTTCAGGTTTTCGAGGATCAGCTACAAGGGACACACCGTGTTCTCCGACGCTGAACTTCGGAGTGGGAGCAAACTGAAGGAAGGGGATGTCATCCGCATGGAGGCCGTCAAGGAGGACATCAAGCGCGCGACGGACGTGTACGGCGCGAAGGGCTACGCGTTCTCGGACATCAATCCCCTGATCCAGCCGGACCCCGAGTCCAAGACCGCGATGGTCACGTTCGACGTCAAGGAGGGCGCGCTGATCCGCGTCCGCAACATCAACATTTCCGGCAACGACAAGACCCGCGACAAGGTGATCCGGCGGGAGCTGCGGGTCAATGAAGCCGAGCTGATCGATACCGCCGCCATGCAATTGAGCTTCAAGCGGCTCAACAACATGAACTACTTCGAGACGGTGGAGATCGTTCCGAAGCAGGTCGATCCGAGTACGGT
>SCTG01000055.1 GCA_004298335.1 Nitrospirota bacterium | reverse complement strand
ATCGCGCTGACGACTCCCACCGACACCGTCGCCCCGCCCTTGATGGCCAGCGGGTTGCCGATGGCCACGACCGTTTCCCCGATCCGCAGCCGGGAGGACGCGCCCAGTTTGGCCGGAACCGGACCTTCGATCTCGATCTTGATGATGGCCAGATCGGTCAGGAAATCCCGCCCGACCACGCGTCCCGGGACGAGCCGGCCGTCGTAGAGGCCGATCACCAGCCGCGTGGCGCCCGCCACCAGGTGATTGGAAGTCAGCACATAGCCGGGCGAAATGATGAACCCGGACCCTGAACCGGATGGAACCGCCTGGGTGGGAGTCGGCCTGGCCGGCCCATGCGCCAGAACGCTGACGACGGAGGGCAGGACCTCCGCCACCGCGTCAGGAACAGAGAGCGCTTTCGAGGGAGCGTCGGGCGCGGCGCAGGCCGACACCGGGAGGCAGGCAAGACCGAGAAGAAGGACGCCGCACACGATCCTCGCTTCGAACAGCTCGACCCGCCCCATCCGCATTCTCCTTGTGGCGTCCTCATTGTCGCACATTTAGGCGGAAGGAAAAAGGGGATGCGCCCCGCCGGGGCGGGGCGCACGTTTACAGAAGCGGTCGCAGGATCTGCTGAAATTCCGGAGCCCGCATTTTCATCAGGGCCTTTTCCTCGATCTGGCGGATGCGCTCGCGGGTGACGCCCAAAGTCTGGCCGACCTCTTCCAGCGTCATCGCTTCTCCCTGGCCGATGCCGAAACGAAGACGGATCACGGCCGCCTCCCGCGGACTGAGGGCGCCCAGCGCCCTGGCGACCTCACGGGTCATCTCCTTCAGCCCGACCTGGCTGTCGGCGCGCGGGGCCTCCTTGTCGGGGATGAAATCCCCCAGCAGGGAGTCTCCGTCTCCAATCGGATATTCCAGCGACACGACGTCCTGAAAGATCTGGATCGTCTGCCCGACACGGTCGCTCGTCGAATCGACCACGCCGGCCACTTCCCCCAGCGAAGGAGCCCGACCGAGGCGTTGCGCCAGCCGCCGCGTCGCCTTGGTGACCCGCTGATAGGCTTCGGTCATATGAACGGGAACACGGATCGTCCGCGACTGGTCCGCCAGGGCGCGCGTGATGCCCTGCCGGATCCACCACGTGGCGTAGGTGCTGAACTTGAACCCGCGCCGGTGGTCAAACCGCTCCGCCGCCTTCATCAAGCCGATATTGCCTTCCTGGACCAGATCCAGGAGGCTCAACCCACGCCCGTTGTAATGCTTGGCAATGTCCACGACCAGACGCAGGTTGGAAAGGACCATCTCGTCCTTGGCCTTTTCCAACTCGGCCCAGCCTTCATGATACTGCTTCAGGGCGGCTTTCACCTGCTTGGCCTTGGGCGTGGTTCGACGGTTCGGCCCGCAAATCTCCTTGATCACCTTCTTCACGGCAAGGCTGCCCTTCGCAAGGTCCGTCGCCGAGAGCCCGCTGACACCCAGCACCTCTTTGAGATCGGCCTGGCAGGCTTTGATCGTATCCGTCGCGCGAAGCCCCCGGGCAACGGCCAGGACCGTCCGGAGCGCGCGCCGCACCTGGCGGTCGCCGCTCTCAATCCGCTTGCCCAGGACCACCTCGCCCTCGCGGGTCAGCAGGGCTTTCTTGCCGAACGATTGGAAATACAGCCATTCCAGCTCAGCCAGATGCTCGCCGGCCGGCGCAGACTCCTTGGGTTCGTCCGTCTCCGTGACCGCTTCGGCGCCTTCCAGCCGCGCCTCGTCCTCCACGTCAACGGATTCGTCGACCAGCTCCTCGTCCTGCAGGGCGTCTTTTTCTTTCCTGTCGTCCATCATTTCGTTCACTTCGACCACCAATTCCTCTTTCATTCTTACGGACACGCGAATACCCTCAGATGTCTAATGGGACGGTCAAAAAATCCGTTTCCCTCATTTCGTCCAGTCATAACTCATTGAATATTCGACAAACGCTCCCGCAGCCGGGGAATTCCCCTAACTGCCGAGAACGCCGTTTCTAATAGGTAACCAGCAGGAGAGCCGATATCAAGGGTGAAGCGTGAAGAAATCCTTGCGCTTCTCAGGTTTTATTCGGACTTGGTCAGCCGATTCAGGTCCTCCTGCTTGCCGACGAGGACCAGAATATCCCCCTTTTCGATGACGTCATCGAGGGCGGGGGTCACATTGAATACCTCCTCGGTGGTCATCCGCCCCTTGACCATCCGGCATACTTTCTTTCGAATACCGATGATGTTGACGTTGTACGTCTCGCGGATTTTGGCCTCGCGCAGCCGGAGGCCCGACATGTGATCCGGAACCGCGAGTTCCTCCACGCTGAAGCCGGGCGCCAGTTCCAGATACTCCAGGACATTCGGCGAAATCAGCCGCTGGGCCAGCCGAATCGCGGCGTCGCGCTCCGGAAAGATGACCTCGGTGACGCCCAGATTCTGCAGAATCTTGCCGTGCTGGGCGGTGACCCCCTTGGCGATAATTTGCTTGACGCCCATCTCCTTCAAGGTCTGGACGATCAGGATGCTGGCCTCGATGTTCTCTCCGATGCTCACCACGGCCACGTCCACGTTCTGCGCACTGACGGCCTTGAGGGCCTTCTCGTCGGAGGCGTCGCACTGGACGGCGAAGGTCGCCAGGTCGCTGATGGCCTGGATCTTCTCCGGATCCGTGTCGATCGCCAGGACTTCGCATCCCTCTTTCACCAGCGTTTCCGCCACCCCGTACCCGAAGCGTCCCAACCCGATCACCGCGACTTGACGTTTCATGCCATTCCCCCTTCCTGACTACCCCAGCACCACCCGTGCCTCAGCATAACGATACCGCAGATCTTCGTGCGTCTTGACGGCGAACAGCCCGATGGCGAGCGGCCCCAGGCGCCCCAGAAACATGGTTGCGATGATGATGCACTTGCCGAAATCGCTGAACAAAGCAGAGAGGCTCAATACGCCGCCGTTCCCGATGGACAGCCCCACGGTGCCGGCCGCGGACGCCACCTCGAACATGATCGCCAGAAAAGACTGACTCTCCGAATACGACAGCAACATGGTAAAACCCGTGACGAGACCGAGGGCCAGCGCCGACAGGACGTACGACTTCATCACCAGTTCCTGGGGGATCCGCCTGTGGAACATCATGACGTCGGCGCGCCCTTTCAACGTCCCCCAGATCGACGCGCAGACGATCCCGAAGGTCGTCGTCTTGATCCCGCCGCCGGTCCCGCCCGGCGACGCCCCGATGATCATCAGCAGGATGAGAAAATACAGCGTGGGGGTTGCCACCAGGCTCATATCGATGGTGTTGAACCCGGCCGTCCTGGCCGAGATGGAATGGAAATAGGCCACCAGGACCTGGTCGCTGAACGGCAGCGCCGCCAGCGTCTTTTCATTCTGAACCTCAAAGGCCCAGATCCCGACCGTGCCCCCCACGATCAGCAGACCCGTCACCAGCAGGGCCAGCTTGGTGTGGGTCGACAGGCGGAACCGCAGCCCGCGAACATTGTCCAGGACGTCCCGGTACACCAGGAACCCGATCCCGCCCAGCACGATCAGCGTGGAGATCGTCAGGTTGACGGTCAGGTCCGTCCGATAGGCCTCCAGGGTGAGGTTCTCGGAAAAGAGGGAGAACCCCGCGTTGTTGAAGGCCGACACCGCATGAAAGACGCCGAAGTACAGGGCGTGCATGAGGTCCATGTCGAAGGAGAACCGGGCCGTGAGGATCAACGCCCCGATCGATTCGACGACGAATGTGATCGCCACGATAATTTTCACGAACCGCACAAGGCCTTCCATGCTCAGGGTGTTGAGCACCTCCATCATCATCATGCGCTCCCGCAAGCCGATCCGGCGGCCCAAGGCCAGCAGCAGGAGCGTGGCGGTCGCCGAATAGCCGAGTCCTCCCAACTGGATGCCCAGCAGGATGACCAGCTGGCCGAAGAGCGTAAAGTCCTTCGGGGTATCCACAACGACCAGTCCCGTGACGCAGACCGCCGACGTCATGGTGAAGAGCGCGTCGATGAACCGGATGCCCGCCCCTCGGGTCGCGAAGGGGAGCATCAGGAGCAGCGTGCCGAGCACGATCATGCCCAGAAACGCCACGGGCACGATCTGCTTGGTCGTGTACCGGCCCCCCCGGACCCAGTCCAGGACCCGCCCGGCCACTCCCCGATGAATGATCGCCTGCTCCATCGAGTGCGGAGGCTCAGGATTTCTTCATGGCTTGCAGGAAGGGTGAAATGATGTCGATCGGGACGGGAAAGATCGTCGTCGAGTTCTTTTCGGCCGCCACCTCCACCAGCGTCTGGAGGTACCTGAGTTGCAATGCGATCGGGTTGCGCGCGATGACCTCGGCGGCCTCCGAGAGCTTCTGGGCGGCCTGGAATTCCCCTTCGGCATGGATGACCTTGGCGCGCCGCTCGCGCTCGGCCTCTGCCTGCTTCGCAATGGCGCGTTGCATCTCCTGCGGCAGGTCCACGTTCTTGACCTCCACGGCCGTCACCTTGACGCCCCAGGGTTCGGTCTGCTGATCGATGACCCGCTGGAGCTGCACGTTGATCTCTTCCCGCTTCGAGAGCAGTTCGTCCAGTTGGCTCTGGCCCAGGACGCTGCGCAGCGTCGTCTGGGCAATCTGGGAGGCCGAGTAGAGATAGTCCTGCACGGCCAGGATCGCGCGCTGGGGGTCCACCACGCGGAAGAAAATGACGGCGTTGACCTTGACCGAGACGTTGTCGCGGGTGATCACATCCTGGGCCGGCACCTCCATCGTGACGATCTGGAGGTTCACCCGGAGCATCTTCTGAACGATCGGAAACACGATGATGAGGCCCGGCCCCTTGACCTCCTGAAACTTCCCCAGGAAAAAGATCACGCCGCGCTCATATTCCATGAGGATCTTGACGCTGTTGTAGATGACGGCGGCCAAGAGAATCAGCGGAATCAGGTACGGCATCGTCAACGCCTCCTCTCTCGACTCACCTGCGGTGCGGCTTCACGGTCAGCGTCAGGCCCGCGACGGCTTGCACATCCGCCTCTTCACCTTCATGGATCGGCTCCTCGCTGACGGCGTCCCAGAGCTCGCCCTGCAGGAGCACCTTTCCGCGCGGGGCCAGTTCGGTCCTGGCAACGGCGATCATCCCGACCATGCTCTCACTCCCCGTCACGGGCCGGCGCATCTGGGATTTCACGGCCATCCAGGTCACGACGAGGAGGAGTCCTCCGAAGGTCACGACCGTGGGGATGATCACCGACAGGGACACTTTCATGAACGGCGCATCGGTCTTCACGAGCAGGAGGGCCCCCAGGACCATCGAGGCGATCCCTCCCAGGCTCAGCAGGCCGTAGCTCACGACCTTGATCTCGAGAATGAACAGCACAACGCCCAGCAGGATGAGCAGCACGCCCGCATAGTTGATCGGCAGGGTCTGCAGCGAATAGAAGGCCAGAATGAGGCTGATGGCCCCGACGATGCCGGGCAGAATCGCCCCGGGGTTGTACAGCTCCGCGATCAACCCGATCGTGCCGAGGGTCATCAGGATGAACGCGATGTTGGGGTCGCTCAACGCCTTGAGCGCTTCCAGCCGCCAGCCCATGGCGGTCTCCTGCAATGGGGCCCCCTTCGTCCGGAGCACGCCCTTGCCCGCCCCCGTCGCGATCTCCCGCCCCTCCACAGCCGCCAGCAACGACGGCACGTCCTCCGCAATCAGGTCGATGACTTTCAGGGACAGCGCCTCTTTCTCCGTCACCGACACGCTCTTCCGGACCGCGTCGTCGGCCCATTGGACGTTCCGGCCCCGCTTCTCGGCGATGGATTTGAGATAGGCCGCGGCGTCGTTTTCGACCTTGGCCTTCATCACGGCATCCATCTCGCCGCCCCCCATCGCCACGGGATGCGCGGCGCCCACGTTCGTGCCCGGCGCCATCGCCGCGATGTGCGCGGCGTAGAGGATGAAGACTCCCGCCGAGGCCGCCCGCCCGCCGCTCGGCGCCACGTAGACGATCACCGGAATCGGCGAGGCCGTGATGTCCTTGATGATGAGCCGCATGGACGTGTCGAGCCCCCCGGGGGTATCGAGCCGGAGGACGACGGCCGCGGCGCCCGCTTCCTGAGCCACGGCCAGCACGTGATTGATGTATTCGGCCGCCACCGGATTGATGACGCCTTCGTAGGTTCCCACGTGGACCGCCCCGCGGGGACTCTCCCCGGCTCCACCGGCCCCCGCCGACGCGGTCCACATTAGGAAGAAGCTCGTGAGAAAAATACCGGTAAGACGGACGATCGGGAGGAGACGGTGGCCCTGTAATCTCACACGCATGGATCGGCTTGACCTGCAATCATCGTAGCCCCCACCCCCCCTACCCTGTCAAGGAAAGACCGGTCGGCGACTAGCGCCTTGCGGCTTGGAGCCCGGCGAGCAGTTCCCGCGCTTGCCGGTCGTCATCGGACGAGAACGGAGCCTGGCCGAAGCGCACCCGGCAGTAGAGCCCGGTCAAGGGCTCGACGTACCGCGCCGCCTCGCCCCGTTCGCGCGCCACCTGCCGGGCAAATTCCAGCGGAGTCGCCCCCGGAGACTTCAGCAGCCCCTGGGCTTCCAGAATCCGCAACATCCGCTCATACAGCTGGATCGCCGCGACCTGCCGGGCCGTGCGAGGGTCCGCCTGCCGCGCCCCGCCGCCCCGCCCGCGCCAGACCAAGACCAGCCCCACAACGAGCGCGCCGGCCGCCAGGCCGCCGACAAGAATCCACCCGTAGGCGCGCGCCGACCCGGCCAGCCATGCCTTGGCGGACGCCAGGCCACGGGTCAGCGCGGACAGAAGACCGGACACCTCCGTGCGCACCTTTTCGCCTCCCTCCCGGAGGCTCTTGGCGGCGGCCATCTGGTCGCGGAAACTGTACTGGACGACGTAGCGGTCCCATTTCAGGCGGATCGAGTCCACGACCTTGCCGACTCTCGAAAAGAGGGACGGCGCCGCCGACGGCACGCTGGGCGTCGGATCAAACGTCACCCACCCCGAGCCGGGGAAGTATACTTCCACCCAGGCATGCGCGTCCTGCTGACGGACCGAATAGTAATTGCCGAAGTCGTTCCACACGCCGGGCAGGAAGCCGGTGACCAGGCGTGCGGGGATGCCCAGGGTCCTGAGCATCACCACCATGGCCGTCGCGTAGTGCTCGCAGTAGCCGGTCTTGCGGGTGAACAGAAAATCCTCCACGGGACTCGCCGAAACGGCCGTGCTGACATCGAGGCTGTACTGATACTTCTGTTGGAGATGCCGTTCGACGGCCCGGGCCCTCTCATAGGGGGTGCGCGCGTCGCCGGCCACCTCGCGCGCCAGGGCCCCCACGCGAGAGCCCACGTCCGGGAGTTGCAGAAAGCGCTGCCTGATGAGGTCGGGATAGCTTACGGACTCCGTCGTCCGATCGGGCTCTCGCAGACGGTCCGGGACGGAGCGGACGCTGTACTGAAACCGGGCCGACGTCGGGAAGGGCAGGTACAGGCCGCCGACGCCGTCCACCTGCACAATCTGGAAGCCGCCCTTGATCGATTCGACGAACGACGCTCCGAACAGCACGGTCGTATCGAGCGCCTCGATGAGGATCTCCTGGCGCAGGCCGCCGGACTCGGCGGCGGCCGCCGCCTGGGGCGTGGACACCAGAAAAACGCCGTCGGGGGTGCGTTCCAGCGTCCGCCGGGTCGCCGACCGGTTGCCCCAGGACCGCCCGTCGTACGTATCGTAGGCCGCGCCTCGAAAATAGAGGGCGTTCTGGACGGGACCGCGCACGTCCGGGAACTCGATCCGCATGACCACGGTGGGATCGAGCTTGACCGCGCCGATGACGCCCAAGTCCACCTTTTCGGAAAATCCGGAGGTGCGGATCAGCTCCGTGCGGTTCTTTTGAAAGAAGCCGGTCCCGATGCGCGGGATGAGGAAGAAGATGACCAGCGTCAGGCAGAAGGACCCGACCGCGATCCCGTTCGTCGTCCAGAAGAACTGCCGCGTGACCGGCCGGGCGATCGGCGAGGGGCCCTTGTGCGCCTCCTCCGACTCGTTGCGCAGGTGATAGAGGATGAGCGTCCAGATCGCCGCGAACACATAGGCGACGAAGACGCCCGCGTACCACAGGTCCACCGTGAGCGCGGCCGTGGCCAGAAGTTCCGACAGGCTGATCGCGTACAGCTGCAGAAAGTCCTTGCGGTGCCGGAGGTGAAAGAGCTTGACGACCATCAGAAGGATGAGGAAGTGCACCGCCGCCGGCAGGATATCCCGCGAGATCAGCAGCAGGTCGATACCGAATGACACGAACGCCGCCACCAACAGGGCCGTCCAGACGGATGTCGGAAGACCGACAAGCCGGTCGACGAGACGGTCACCGCCCCACCCGATCGTCCGGGCGATCGTCACCGCAAGCGCCGCCAGCCCCAGCACGGCCAGTCCGGACGGAATCTCCCCGGTGAGGACCAGCCCCGTGAACGCCACGGCGGCCAGCAGGAGCGAACAGAAGTGAAACGCGCGCTCGAGGGTCATCGCGTCTCCCAGGCCGGAACGAGCCGGCTCACGCCCCGGCAGGCCGCCTCGACGACGGGGTCCGGCCAGGGCATCACCACGATGGTCAGCTCGCCATGCGCCGTCCGGTCGCCCAGCGTCCGAAATCCGACCACGGCCGCCGCGTCGGACTGCCGGGCCGGAGCCGGCTCACAGAGCGCCAGCGCATGCAGCACACGGTGAAGATGCGTCTCCCCCGCGCCATGCGGAATCTCGCGCTCGCCGACCAGCAGCCGCAGGGCGAACCCCTGCTGTTGGAAGAACACCGCCAGCGAGGCCGTGAGGCCGACCGCCTGTTCGAAAAATTCAGGGGCGCGGCCTTCCGGAACGGCCGTGGGCAGCGCCAGGGTGACCTCCCGCAGATCTTCCGTCTCGGTTTCCCTGACGATCAGGCGAGACTGGCGCGCCGTGGTCTTCCAGTGAATGGTCCGCGAATCATCCCCGTGCCGGTACTCCCGGAGATTGTAGAGACCGCTGCCGGGGCCCCGCTTGGACACCGCCTGGTCATGCCCCAGAACGGTCAGATCGTGGACAAGGCTGTCCGGCAGGGGGCGGATTTCGGGATACACCACCACCTCCGAACTGAGAAAGAGGTTCGCACCCTTGATGAACAGGCCGAAGGGAAACCGCGTCTGGAGCCTGAGCCCCTCGATGACATGCCGTCCGCGTCGCGTGAACAGCACCGGGTACGACGACGAGGCCGACGCGCCGGCCGGCAGATGCAGGATGTGGATGCCCCGGTCCACGGCCTGTCCTTCGATGATGTCCAGCGCGCGGAGCGAGAAGCTCGGAAGCCTCGGGTGGCGGTTCGCGATGGACAGCGTGACCGTCGCGGGGCTGTTGGCGAACACGTTGTCGGGGATCACCCGGCGGATGACGAGGTGCCGGAGACATTGCTCCGACAGGATACCGGACATCACAATGAGGCTGAGCAGCATTGCCAGCAGGAGATAGAGCAGATTGTTGCCGGTGTTCAGCGCCGCCATGCCGACGGCCAGGGTCAGGAGCAGATACCGCACGCCCTCCGGCGTGAGGCGTAACGACCGGTAGCGGTAGAACCAACGGAAGAACTCGCGGATGCGCTCGAAACGCATGGCCGACCGCTTACAGAGGAACGGGCACCGACTCCACGATGTCCCGGATGACCTGCTCGGCCTCTTCGGAGCGGTGACGCCGGGTGCCCGGGCCCGCGTGCAGCGTGACGCGGTGCGCCAGCACCATCGGGGCCAGGTCCTTGATGTCGTCGGGCAGGCAGTAGTCGCGATCCCGGACGAGGGCCAGCGCCTTGGCCGCCTTATGGAGCGCCATCGCCCCGCGCGTGCTGACGCCCAGCGCGATCAGCGCGCTCCGGCGGGTCTCGGAAACGATCGCCAGCAGGTATTCCATGAGACTGTCGTCGAGACGGACCTTCTCCACCCGGTCCTGCAGATCGAGGACCTCCTGGAGCGTGAGCACGGGATCCAGTTCATCGGCCGGGTGCAGCGTCTGGGGACGGTCCAGCACCTTCTTTTCATCCGCCAGGTCCGGGTACCCGATCCGGACCCGCATCAGGAAGCGGTCGAGCTGCGATTCCGGCAACGGAAACGTGCCGTGGTGCTCCCAGGGGTTCTGGGTGGCGATGACCATGAATGGATGGGGCAGCGGGTAGGTCCGGCTGTCCACCGACACCTGGGCGTCATTCATGGCCTCCAGCAGGCTGCTCTGCGTCTTGGGCGTCGTGCGGTTGATTTCGTCGGCGAGCACGATGTGGGCGAAGATCGGTCCCGGCTTGAATTCGAAGGCCTGGCTCTGCTGATGGAAAACCGACACTCCGAGGATGTCGGACGGCAACAGATCGCTGGTGAACTGGATCCGCCGGAAGGAGCAGCCCAGCGACCGGGCCAGACTGTGGGCGAGCGTGGTCTTGCCCACCCCCGGCACGTCCTCGATCAGCAGATGCCCGCGGGCGAAGAGCGCGACCACGGTCATTTCGACCACCGAGGGCTTGCCCTTGATGACCCGCTCGATATTGCTCCGGAGCGCCTGAATCTTCGATGTGCTGTTCATGGAAACTTGAGTCTAGCAGAGCCCTTCCGAAGGCGTCAATTTTTGAAAATCGGATTGACTTGGACGCCGGCCAAAACTATGATGACTACGTCCCGCCCGGAGAAACGGATTCAGTGACGCTTCAAGAACTCGGCCACTCCCTGAAAGACTGCCAGCGTTGCCGCCTGTCGTCCGGGCGCACCCAGGTCGTGTTCGGCACGGGCAACCCCGGCGCCAGCATCATGTTCGTGGGGGAAGCGCCGGGGTTTTACGAGGACAAGCAGGGCGTCCCCTTCGTGGGGGCGGCCGGAAAGCTGCTGAACGAGCTCCTGGAGAGCGCCGGGCTCTCCCGCACCGACATCTACATCGCCAACGTCATCAAGTGCCGCCCGCCGGACAACCGGGACCCCCTGCCCGACGAGGTGGAGACCTGCAAGCCGTTCCTCTTCCAGCAGATCGAGCTGATCAAACCGAAGGTGGTCTGCACCCTCGGCAATTTCGCCATGCAGACCCTGCTCGGCAAGAAGATCGGCATCATGAAGATGCGCGGGCAGGCCTTCCAGGTGCAGGACTTCTTCGTCTTTCCGATGCTCCATCCGGCGGCCGCGCTTCACCAGGGCAGCTTGAACGAGCCGCTGCGGGAAGACTTCCGCAAGCTGAAGGCGTTCCTCGACCGCCAGCCCGAGCCCACCACACCGATCGAGCAGATGAACCTGTTCGGCTAGGCCCCCCGGCCTGCTTGACAGGGCCATTTTCGGGACTTACCTCCTTAGGTATGCAACCGACGAAACTGCCACGCACGCTGACAATTGACGAAAAAAAGGCCGCGGACGCGGCCTTCAAGGGGCTCCCCTTCGATGCGCGGTGGTCCCCGTCCGCCCGCGCCGTGTATGACGGCATTTGCGGCGCGCTAGGCACCCCGGCCCCCACAGAAGAACAACCGGCGACCGAGACGACCAGTCAGGTTGCCGCCCAGGAAGACCCTGCCGACCAGCCGGCCGGGGCCGAATCGCCGGCCGGAGCCCAATCGGAGGTACTGCCCCCCGTCCTGACGAGAAACGATGCGATCGAAGCGGGATTCCTGGTCGACGTCACAGCCATCGCCCACAGCGTGGGGCTGCCCGTGCCCGTCTCCATCAGCAAGCCGCTCTGGGTGCTGGGCATCACGGCGTCCGATACGATTCCGGAGGACCAGCGCGAGGCCCGCGTGCGCGACGTGCTGATGGCGCTCCGGCTCCGTCTGGCAGCCACGCGCGTCGCACCTCCCGGGGTCGAATTCCCGGCCCTGCTCACGTTTCCCCCCGATCCCGTGCCGCAGTTGCTGTCTCTCTACACGATCGCGCACGGCGACCAGGCCACGCCCTACACGCTGACAGTCCTGCTCTCCAACGAAGTCACGGCCATCATCCGGCCGACGAACAACTAACGCCGGCTCACCGCGACAGGATTTCCAGGATTTCGTCCAGCGGGCGGATGGTGCCGAGCAGCGTCGGGTTGCCGAACTGCCTGTTGTGGCGGTTTTCCTTGACCCGCTCCAGGGCGATGATCAGGTTATTGAAGTCATCCAGCTTCGCCGTCTCGAAGTACGTGATGAAGTCGAGGTCGTCCAGCCCGCTCGCGTGGTAGAGCTTGCGCTTCACCGTCTTGAGGTAGGCCGTCGTCGCCTCCGTGTGTTCCTTCATCATCGCGTTCTTGCCGTCCTGTCCCGTGATCCACCACTCCGCATCTTTGCGCACCGGCACGACGATCGCGTAGGGCTTGGGCCCCGGATCGGGCGGCGTCTTCAGCGCGGCCTTGAGATCATCGGGCAGGCTCGGCACGTAATTGGGCCCCTTAGTGATCCCGTTGAACGTGTAGGTGTTCACCAGGTGTTTCCCGAGGGTCGTCCCCATCAGGTCTACCAGGAAATTCTGGTTGTGCAGCATCTCGGTCGAGTGCACGCGGACGAAGAAGTCGGCCTTCTCCACGAGCCCCCGCAGCAGATAGGTGTCCGTGGCGACGGTATCGCCGTGCTTCTGGAACACGGCCTTCACCTCCGCCGCCGCCGAGGCCCGCGCCGCCTTGTCCAGCTTCCACCAATCCTCGTCCACCTTGAACACCGCGAACGTCCCATAGACGCCGGTGTCCTTGAGGAGCTTCTCCTTATCCACCCCCGCGTGCGTGGCACCAGGCCAGCACCACGTGAGCAGGCCGATCGCGACGATCGCAAAGACAGCTTTACCACGCATAGGTCACCTCCTTGCTCTATTCTCCCCCCACCGTCATCTCGGCGATCTTCACCGTGGGGCTGGCGATGCGTCCGCGAAACACCAGATCGTTGCCGATCGCCTCGACGTGCATCCACATGTCCTTGAGGTTGCCCGCGATCGTGATCTCCTCGACCGGATACGCCAGCTCGCCGTTCTCGATCCAGAAACCGACCGCGCCGCGGGAATAGTCGCCGGTCACCATGTTGATCCCGAACCCGATCAGCTCCGTGACGTAGAGCCCGCGCTTCACCGACCGGACGATCTCCTCCGGGCTGATCGTGCCCGGCGCGAGATAGAAATTGGTCGCGCCCGCCGAGGGCGCCTCGCCGACGCTGCGTGAGGCGTTGCCGGTGGAGGCCAGATTCAGCTTGCGCGCCGCGTAGGTGTCCAGCAGGTAGGTCTTCAGCACGCCCCGCTCGACGATGACGTTCTTTCTCGTCGCCAGCCCTTCCCCGTCGAACGGCTTCGAACCCAGCCCGCCCGGCAGGCGGCCGTCGTCATGGATTGTCACGGAGTCGGGCGCGATGCGCTCGCCGAGCCGGCCGATCAGGTAGGACGCGCCCTTGTAGATCGCGTAGCCGTTCACGGCGCTGCAGAGATTGCTCAGGAAACTGCGGGCCATTTCCGGGTCAAAGACCACGGGCACGCGGCAGGTGGAGACCTTGCGGGCGCCGAGGCGGCGGACGGTCCGCCGTCCGGCCTCCTTCCCAACGGCTTCCGGCGACTCCAGCGCGGCAAACTTGCGGCCGACCGCGTACCAGTAGTCGCGCTGCATCAACCCGTCCTGGACGGCGATGGGCGACACCGCCGTGGAAAAACTGGAACTCGCAAACTCGCCGTAGAACCCGTGGCTGTTGGCAAAGACCGTCCGGCCATCGGACGTGTTAAAGTCCGCGCCCTCGGAGTTCGACAGCCGGGGGTCCACCGCCAGCGCCGCCTGTTCGGCGCGCGTGGCCAGTTCGATCATGCGGTCCATGGGCAGCGCCTGCCCGTCGTAGAGGTCGAGGTCGGGACTGTGTTTGGCCATGACCGTCACGTCCGGAAGGCCCGAATGCGGATCTTCCACGACGGCCCGGGCCAGGGCGCAGGTGGTGTCGACCAGATCGTCCAGGGCCGCCGGAGTAAAGTCGGAGGTGGATGCGCCAGCCGAGCGATTCCCGAAATAGACGCGCAGGCCGAGCCGTTTCTCCTGCGCTTTGGAGAGCTTGTCCACGGCCCCCAGGCGTACCTGCACCGAGGCCGAGTCGCCTTCGACGGCCACCACGTCCGCCGCCGTCGCGCCCTTGCGCTTGACCTTCGCGAGCAGCTCGTCCGTCAGGTTTCGATCGAGCGTCGTCATACCTGCGTCCCGCCGACGGTGATCTCGTCCACCTTGATCGTCGGCAGCCCCACGCCGACCGGCACAGACTGCCCGTCCTTGCCGCAGGTCCCGATGCCCTCGTCCAGCTTCATGTCGTTCCCCACCATCGACACCTTCTTCAGAACGTCCGGGCCGCTGCCGATCAGCGTCGCGCCCTTCACCGGCGTCGTCACCCGGCCGTCCTCGATCAGGTAGGCCTCGCTCGCCGAGAAGACGAACTTGCCGTTGGTGATGTCCACCTGCCCGCCGCCGAACGACACCGCGTAGAGCCCGCGCCTGACCGACCGGATGATGTCCTCCGGCGCGGACTCGCCGGGCAGCATGAAGGTGTTGGTCATGCGCGGCATCGGGATGCACTGAAAGCTCTCGCGCCGGCCGTTGCCGGTGAGCGGAATGCCCATGAGCCGCGCGTTGAGCTTGTCCGTGATGTAGCCGCGCAGCACGCCCTTCTCGATCAGCGTCGTGCGGCCCGTCGGCGTGCCCTCGTCATCCACGTTCAGCGAGCCCCGGCGGAACTCCAGCGTGCCGTCGTCCACGATCGTGCACAGCTCCGAGGCCACCATCCGGCCGATGCGGCCGGAAAAGGCGGAGGTCTTCTTGCGGTTGAAATCGGCTTCCAGTCCGTGCCCGATGGCTTCGTGCAGCAGGATGCCGGGCCACCCCGCCCCCAGCACTACCGTCATGGGACCGGCCGGCGCATCCACCGCCTTGAGATTCAGGATGGCCTGTCGGGCCGCTTCCCTGGTATAGCGCTCCCAGCGCCCCTCCTCCAGAAAGAACGAGAAGGCGCCCCGCCCGCCGCCGCCGTGGGTGCCCATTTGCCGCTGGCCGTCTTCCTCCGCGATGCAGGTCACCTGGAGCCGCGAGAGCGGCTGCACGTCCCCCACCAGCTTGCCGTCCGAGTCGGCGATCAGGACGATCTTGTACTCGGTGCTGAATGCGGCCATGACGTTCTTGATCCGGGGATCGTAGGCGCGCCCCAGCACGTCGATCTTTTGCAGCAGTTCGACCTTCTCCCGGGTCGCGACTTCGGTGGCCGGCAGCGCGACCGGATACAGGTTCCGGGCGGGCCGGCTGCCCCGGATCGCCGGGACGGGTCCCGCCCCGGCCGGCGATCGGGCGATATAGCGGGCGGTCTCGGCCGCCTGCTCCAACTGCTTCAGCGTGATCTCGTCGGAATAGGCATAGCCCGTCTTCTCGCCGGACGTCGCCCGGACGCCGGCACCCTGGGAGATGCTCTTCGACGCCCGCTTGACCAGGCTTTCTTCCATCGAGATGGATTCGGCCACGGTGTGCTCGAAGTAGAGGTCGGCGTAGTCCACATCGCGGACTTTGACGCGCCCCATGGCCGCCAAGACCTCGCGGTCGGTCACCCCGAACCGCTCGAGGTAAAATGTCTCGGACTGCCGGTCGTCGGCCATGACGTCTCCGTTCCCTACGCTTTTTTCCGCTTGCGCATCTCTTCTTCGAACGTCTTGCGATAGAGGGTGTCCCACTCGGACGAGCCTTCCGCCAGCGGGCGGGAATAGGAGGCCAGACGGCGCCTGACGACGACGTCCATTTCGGCATCCACCTGCAGCTCCGCGGCCAGGAACCGCTTGATCTCGCGCAGGACCGCGACGTCCTCCACCTTCAGGCGCGCGTGGGCCGGATCCTTGAAGTGATTCAGGATCAGGTGCGACAGATGGCTCGCTTTCTCGTCGCTCAGGCCCATCAGAGGATCACGCCCTTCTCCTTCACCAGCTGCTTCTTGATCATCAGAAAGACCTGGTGCTCGTCCATGCGGCCTTTGGCGATCTCGGCGTCGTACTTGCGCATCAGCTCCTTGGCCTCGGCGTTGATGCGGTCTTCGACGCCGAGCTCATCGGTGATGACCCGTTCCAGCGTGACGGCCAGCGCCTTGCGCTCGCCGACCGGCTCCACCATGCCGCCGGCGATCAACTTGTCCACCAACGCGACGGCCAGGGCCGCCACGCGCTCCCTGGACAGTTTCACGACGCCTTCTCCAATCTGATCCTGGTCGCGCCCGCCGCGTTGCGCAAGGACGCGGCGTCGCCCGTGACCCGGCCGACCAGGTTGACACGGTCGGCCGGCACCGGATCGGGCCCGGTGCTGATCGGGGTGCGGCCGAAGAAGATCGCCACGGCCTGGCCGTTGCCCCAGTACGCGATGTCGCCGACGGCCACTTTGAGCGTGGCCGTCTCGCGATGATCCTTAATGAACGGAATCTTGAAATAGAACTCGTCGCCCCAGACATGCTTGTCCGCCTCGATGGGCAGGAGCTCATAAATGGCTTTCGCGGTGCGGGTGGGCCTCAACTCGGCCTCCAACGTCACGGCGCCCACCGAAATCCTGATCGGCAGCATGGTGTCACTCATCTGGCCGCTGAATCCTCCATGAATGCGGGCTGTCATGTAGTTAACTTGTTTTCCTCCCGAATGCAAGGCTAGAATGCGGTATGATTTTTCGCCATGGGCTGGCATCAACGGGGACGATTCTCCTTGTTTTTACTGTCTTCCTGCTCGATGCCGCGGCCGCCGACACCTATCAATGGGTGGACGAAAACGGAACGGTGTGGTTCGCCGACAGCCTGGACAAGGTGCCGCCGGAATACCGGGCCTGGGCCTATCATAATCGGAAAAAAGTCCAGGAGGGCCCCTCCGTTACCACGCCCGGCGACCCGAAATCCGAGGCCGTCCCGTCTCCGGAACCTTCCGCGGGCTCCAAAGACCCCTACGCCCGTTGGCAGGAACGCATCGCCAAGGCCCGCGTCGAACTTGACACACTGAGAAAGAAGCACCGGGCTGCCCAGTCCGCCCACCAGGACATTCTGGTCCAACTGAGGTCTCGAGGAAGCCGCATCGATCCGGACAAAGAGGCGCAGGCGGCGGCAACCGTGAAGGAGCTCGAGCAGCGCATCCGCGACAAGGAATACGAAATCACCACCACCATTCCGGACGAGGCCCGCCGGGCCGGCGTCCCCTCAGGCGTCCTGTCTCAGTGACCGCGGGACGGCTCACTCTCCTCTTCGTCCTTTTCGTCCTCCTGCTCCTCTCGCTGGGCAATTCCCTCGCGCTGTACGTGGACTGGCTCTGGTTCGGCGAGGTCGGCTACCAACCCGTCTTCACGACGCTCCTGTCCGCGCAGGTTCTGGTCGGAGGAGCCTTCGGAGCGGTCTTTTTCCTCGTCTTCTTCGCGAACGTGTACCTGGCCGGGCGGCACCAGCCGACCCGCTACTGGGGAACGGTGGACAACCTGGTGCTGCTCCAGCTCGCGGCGCCGCTGCAGAACCGGCTGGCCCGGACGGTCGGCGGCGCGGCCGCCCTGCTTGCCCTGGTCGCCGCCCTCGGCGGCGCCGGCCACTGGGAAGACTATCTGCTCTTCCGCAATGCCATGCCGTTCGGACAGAGCGACCCGCTGTTCGGACAGGACCTGGGCTTCTACCTCTTCGAATTGCCCTTCCTGGCCTACCTCCAGGACTGGCTCCTCGGATTGCTGCTCGCCACCGCCGTGGGAACGGGCGTCCTCTACTTCCTGACGCACGGCATCGTGCTCGGCGCCCGCACCGTGCACATCGAAAAGGCCGCCCGCCTGCACCTGGGGCTGCTGGCCGCGGCCCTGGTCGGCGTGAAGGCGTGGGGCTACCGGCTTGACGCCTATGAGTTGCTCTACTCGCGGCGGGGAGTCGTCTTCGGCGCCGTCTACGCCGACGTGCACGCGGCCCTGCCGGTCCTGCAGGGCCTCGTCGTCCTCTGCGCCCTCACGGCGCTCGCGCTGCTCGCCCTCGCGCTGCGCGGAACCTGGCGGCCGGCGCTGTTCATCGGCGGGCTGACGCTGGCCGTGGGGACGGCCGGGCTCTCGCTCTACCCCGAATTCGTCCACCGCTTCCAGGTCGTGCCGAACGAGAGCGTGATGGAGCGCCCGTACATCGAGCACAACATCTCCTTCACGCGGCTGGCATACGGCCTGACCGACATCCAGGAGGAGGTGTTCCCCGCCGAGCAGGAGCTGACCGCCGCCGACCTCGTCCGGAACGATTTGACGATCAAGAACGTGCGGCTCTGGGACCACCGCCCCCTGCTCTCCACCTACCGGCAGCTCCAGCAGATCCGGACCTACTACGACTTCGTGGACGTGGACAACGACCGCTATGTGATCAACGGCGAATACCGCCAGGTCATGCTCTCGCCGCGCGAGCTGTCCTACAAGAACCTGCCGAGCCGGATCTGGATCAACGAACACTTCACCTACACCCACGGCTACGGGGTCGCCATGGGGCCGGTCAACCGCATCTCGGCCGAAGGCCTGCCGGAATTTTTCCTGCAGGACATTCCGCCGGTCTCCACCATCGACCTCAAGGTGACCCGGCCCGAGATCTACTACGGCGAGATCCCCAACGACTACGTCTTCGTCGGAACCAAGGCCGAGGAGTTCGATTACCCGTCGGGCGAGAAGAACGTGCCGGCGACCTACCGCGGCCGCGGCGGCGTGACGGCGCTGTCGTTTCCCCGCAAGCTAATCTTCGCGGCCTATTTCGGCAGCCTGAAGATCCTCCTGTCGAACGACATCACGCCGGAGTCCCGCATTCTCTACCACCGGCACATCCGCGACCGCGTCGCGAAGATTGCGCCGTACCTCAAGCTCGACCAGGACCCCTACCTTGTCATCACGAAGGACGGGCGGCTCGTGTGGCTCGTGGACGGCTACACGACCAGCGACCGCATGCCCTACGCCCAGCCGTTCGGCCGCCTGGGCAACTACATCCGGAACTCGGTCAAGGCCGCGGTGGACGCCTATGACGGCTCCATTGAGCTCTACGTGAGCGATCCGAAGGATCCGCTGATCCAGGCCTATCAGCGGATCTTCCCCGGCGTCCTCAAGCCCCTGTCGCAGATGCCCGACGATCTCAAGGCCCACATGCGCTATCCCCAGGACCTGTTCACCATCCAGTCCCATGTCTTCGCCACCTACCACATGCAGGATCCGCAGATCTTCTACAACAAGGAAGACCTCTGGAACATTCCCAAGAAGCAGGACAAGGACATGGAGCCCTACTACACGATCATGAGGCTTCCCAAAACCGGCCTGCACAAGGAGGCCCGGAAGGAGGAATTTGTCCTCCTGGTCCCCTTCACGCCGGCCAAGCGCGACAACATGGCGGCGTGGCTCGCGGCCCGCTCCGACGCGCCCAATTACGGGAAATTGATCGTCTATCTGTTCCCGAAGCAGAAGCTCGTCTACGGCCCGCGGCAGGTGGACGCGCGGATCGACCAGGACTCGGCCATCTCGCAGCAACTCACGCTCTGGAGCCAGCGCGGCTCGCAGGCGATCCGGGGCAGCCTCCTGGCCATCCCGATCGAGGATGCGCTCCTGTATGTGCAGCCGCTCTATCTTTCGGCGTCGGAAGGGGCGCTCCCGGAACTGCGCCGCGTGATCGTGGCGTACGGGAACCAGTTGCGGATGGACACCAACCTCGAAGCGGCGCTGGAGGGACTCTTCGGCAGCGGCCCGGCGCCGTCGGGCAAGCCGGCGACCACGGCGAAAACCGCGCCCGCGACGCCGACACCGCCATCGCTTTCAGGAACGTCCGTGCCGTCCGCCCTGGCCAGACAGGCGCTGGAACACTTCAACAAAGCGCAGGCCGCCCTCCGCGACCAAGACTGGACCCGCTACGGCGAGGAACTCAAAAAGATGCGCGCGGCGTTGGAGGAACTGGCGAAGAAGTAATGCGCGGGCGGCGCTATGTCAGGGCCAGCCTGGCCTCGATCGCCAGAATGATCCGCTCGGGATCGGCCGCCTTGCTCACAACATCAACCCCGCCGAGGTCCAGCACCTCTTTCATCAGGCGCTCCTCATGGCTGCCGGTCAACATCATCGACCGGCCCGTGTACTTTTGGGCCCGGAGCCGGCGTATCAATTCAACCCCGCTCATGCCCGGCATGTGCATATCCAACACCACCAGGTCGGGCTGCTCGAACTCCACCTGGGCCAGGGCGGACGAGCCATCCTGAGCGGCACGGACTCGATGGCCGCGTTCGGTCAAGGCATGTGTCAGCCAATACCGTATGGCCTGTTCGTCATCCACGATCAAGATTGAGTGTTCTGTCGTTCCCGCCCCGATACGTGTCCCCGCCGCTCCCGTCGACGTGGGTGCTGCAGCATCGGCCAGGCCACGCGTCGTCTGCTGCACGGCCCCCAGGAGAGCTTCAACCGGGAGCCCCTTGATCAGAAAATCGGTCACGCCCAGATCGCGAGCCTGCTGCTCGGAATTTTCCGACGCCGCCGCCGTAAGAATCATGACGGCACCGTGCGGGTCCACCTGGCGGATCTTTTTGAGCACCTCCATGCCGTTCATGTCCGGCAGGCGGAGGTCCAGGAACGTAAACCGGGGACGCAATTCGCGGAACGATTCGATGCCCTCACGGCCACTGGATGCCGTGTGGACTTCATACCCGTGGCGGCCCAGCACGATCCGGAGCAGATCGCAGATCAGCGGCTCATCATCGATGACCAAGACGATCGTCATGCCCTTGCTTATCCCGAAGTGAAATTTCGTGAGGCGAACTTTACACGTTCACGGCAGCAATGTCCAGAAGGCCCGCGCCGCTCTCTGCGGCCAAGGCGGGACGCGCCATGGCGAGTTTTCCCTATTTCTGCTTGAGCATCTCGGCGGCGGTGGAGCGGACGGTGGGGGTGATTTTTTCGCCGCCGAGCATGCGCGCCACCTCCTCGACCCGCTCCGCCTTGCCCAACTGCTCCACCTGCGTCACCGTGCGCCCGCCCTTGGCGGATTTGGTCACCGCGAAGTGCCGCTGCGCCTGCGCCGCGATGGGCGCGAGATGCGTGATGCAGAACACCTGGTGCCCGTGCCCGCTCAGGTCGCGGAGCCGTTTGCCCACAACCTCCGACACGGCGCCGCCAATGCCGGCATCCACTTCATCGAAGACCAGGACCGGCACGCGGTCCTGCTCCGCCAGCACCGTCTTCATCGCCAGCATCACCCGCGACAATTCCCCCCCCGAGGCGATCTTGGCCAGCGGCTGCGGCGCCTCGCCCAGGTTGGAGGAAAACAGGAACTCCACGTGGTCGCTCCCCGTTGACGTCAATTGCGGACCGTCCGCGCCGGCTCCCTGCCCGACCGCGATGCGGACGCGCGCATGCTCCATCCGCAACTCCTTCAGCCCGCGCTCCAACCGCTTTTCCAGCTCGCCGGCCGCTTTGGCCCGCTTGCGCGACAGCCCCTGCGCCAGTTTGACCGCCTTCTCGCGCGCATCGGTCATCTGTTTCGAGAGATCCTTCAGCGCGTCATCGCCGGACTCCAGCTCCTGCAGATCCCGCTTCGCCTGCTCCCCGCGCCTGATGACTTCCTCCAGCGAACCGCCGTACTTCTTGACGAGCCGATGGACAAGGTCCAGCCGTTCTTCCACCTTGTCCAGCCGCTCGGGATCGAACTCCAGCTTGTCCCGGTATGCCCGCAGGCGCTGGGCCAGATCCGTCAACTGCGCCAACGCCTCCGCGAACCGGTCCCGGTCTTCCGTCATTTCATTGTCGATGGCCGCCAGCTCCTTCAACGAGCCGGCCAGCGAGCCCAGCCCCTGCAAAATGGACGGCTCCTCTTCGTAGAGCGGTCCGTATGCGGCCTGCACCAGTTCGGCGAGCCGCCTTCCTTGCGAGAGCAGCAAGCGCTCACGCTCCAACTCCCGGTCTTCGCCGGCATGCAGGTTCGCGCCGGTCATTTCCTCCACTTGATAGCGCAGGAGATCTTCACGCGCCTGTCGGCCCGCAAGCGCGCTCCGCCGTTCGGCCAGGCGCGTGTCCAGCCTGCGCCACGCGTCAAACGCCGCCGCATAGTCCGTGCGCGCGTCGGCCAGCCCGCCGAACTCATCGAGCAGGTCCAGTTGCACCACCGGCTTGAACAGGGATTGGTGCTCGTGCTGGCCGTGGATGTCCACGAGGAGGCCGCGAAGCGCTTGAAGCACATTGAGCGGCGCCGGTCGCCCGTTGACGTGCACCCGGTTTTTGCCGGCCCGCGACAGAATGCGGCGGAGAATCAGCTCGTTCTCGCCGGATCCGATGAGGTCCTGTTCCCGCAGGAATCCTGAGACCGGGCCTCCCGCCGCAAGGGAGAAGACGCCCGAGACTTCGGCTTCCTCGGCGCCCGCCCGGATGAGGTCCGTCGAGGCGCGCCCCCCCACCAGAAGATCCACCGCGTCCACGAGAATGGACTTCCCGGCGCCCGTCTCGCCGGTGAAGACCGTGAACCCCTCCGCAAACTCAAGCCCGATTTCTTCGATGATCGCGAAGTTGCGGATGCGGAGTTCCGTCAGCACACGGGGACTTCAGGCGGTCGGCGCCTTGAGGAGATTGTCGATCGCTTCCTTCAGAGCCCGCTTCGGCACGGCGCCGACGACCTTTTCGACCGGCTGGCCGTTTTTGAAGAACAGCAGGGTGGGAATGCTCATGATGCCGTATTTCCCGGCGATGTCGGGATTCTCGTCCGTGTTGAGCTTCAAGACTTTGAGTTTGCCGTCGTACTCAGTCGCCAGCTCCTCGACGATGGGCGCCACCATCTGACAGGGCCCGCACCAGACGGCCCAGAAATCCACCATGACCAGGCTGCCCGCCTTGCCCACTTCCGTGTCCCACGTCGTCGTGCTCACCGATACTGCCTTGCCCACGCGTCACCTCTCCACGTTAAATTGGTTCGTTGAATTGTCGGATGAGATCGTAGCCTACCCTACCCGTCGCGGAACTGTCAACGAACGGTCCGGCTACATCCGCTCCGGGCCCGGCGGGGGCCGCCGGTGCGGCTTGGACAGGGCCTGCAGGTAGTCGATCAGGTCCTCGAGGTCGGCGCCGTTCAGGCCGATCCAGCGCGGCATCTCCTCGTGGAGCGCGTTCCCCGCCGGGTCGATGCCGGCGACCACCGCCGCCTTGATCGTCTCCCGAGTGAAGGCCGGGTGGCGGCGGTTCGAGAACTCATGCTCGTGCCCGTCGGGATCCGCCAGATTCGAGAAGGTGATGTTGGGCGCCGGGATGCCGTGCATCATGCCGCCCCGGCCATCCTCCCCATGGCACATGGCGCAACCCACGCCTTCCATCCCGTGGCTGTTCTGCACGATCCGGCCTGCGGCGGTGGTCCCGTGCAGGAAAATGCGCCGGCCGTTGTCGGTATGCGAAACCGGCGCAGGATTGCCGGCGGCGGCAAGACCCATCAGCGAGACCGCCGTAATGGCCAACCCGATACGTGCACGCATGGACGATTATGCGAGCCGCGCCTGGCTGGTTGTCAAGCACGGGAAAGGGGCACCCAGGGGCGGGCTGGTGTAATAGAGCATCCTTAACGGAGTCTCTGGATGTCGAGCCCGAGCCGTTGGAAGAGTCCGCGGTACAGGCCGCTGAACGGCGAATCCGAGAAGCCCACGCCCCCGAGCGTGAACAGGAACGCGAATTCCGTCTGGTCCGGGCGTTGAATCAGCATGACGCCGGCGCCCCAGCACCGGCTGGATCCGACATAGTAGAGCCCGTAGTTCATTTCCGGAAACTGTCCGGTGTTCTGATCGAGATACCCACGCATCACGGCATAGAGATTGTAGGGAAGCGCAAACCCGAGCTCGGCGATATAGAAATGCGTCTTCTCGGCCTGCAGGAGCGATTCGTTCAGCGTCATGGGATTGAACAGATCGCCCTTCACCGCGACCGGCCCCTGGTGCGAGAACCGCTGGCCGACGGAGACAAACACATCCTTTCGCAGGTTGAAGCGAAGATCGGTGTTCACAACCGACATGGCGGAGCGCTCGTGATTGTAAAACATGTCCACGTCGAGTTCCGTCGACACCGGAACGGCCGTCCGCGCAATGAACTCGCCGCGCAGGTCGGACCAGGGCTTGCCCGTCGGCGAAGACGCGAGGTGCTGGCTCTGCGTCAGGCGAACGTACCCGGCCTCCAGGTAATTCCATTTCTCGCCGTCGAACGCCAGCGTCGACAGCCGATTCGTCAGCGAATACGTGAGGAGGTTCTTCCGGACCAGGCGGTCCAGGTCGTTGAAGAACGGGATGTCGTTTTGCCGGGACGGAGCGAGATACTCGTAGGTCACGGACGGCTCGATCTTGTGGGTGAGCGCCCCCCCTCCCTCCGTCGTGAACCGGCGGGCAAGGCGCGTGTCCGCCGTGGTGCTGAAGTAGCCCGCCTCTCGCGTCACGGCGTCGTTTGACTGGGCGCTCCGGCTGTACCAGGTTTCGCGAATGCCGAACAGCGGGGTGATGGTGAGATAGCGGTCGATGGGAATCGGCGCCCAGAGCCTGGGGAAGAGATCGCTGCGGCGCGCATCCAGGCCCTCCTGGCGATAGAAACTGTCGAAGGTGACGTCCAACCCGGCATAGACCGGAAGCCCCCCCCACAACCGTGCAGGCGCGAGCGTGTACCCCAGTTGCGGCATGGTCTGGAGCACCGTCTTGTCCGACAGCGACGTCAGGTTCTGCGAAAAGCGCACCAACCCGTACAGCACGTGGTTGTCCCATCGCTTGGCCAGGAAGGATTGCGACTCCTGATAGACGGCGACGCGCTGCAGGACATTTTCGCTCAGGGCGCGGAACGTGTCCTTCTGGTTCACGTAATTGAGGTCCACGCGTCCCTGGAAATCGTCCAGGAAGCTCGTGCGGTGCCTGAAAATAAGATCGAACCGGTTCGCGTTCAGCTGGTTGTCCTTGAAGAACCGGGTCCATACGCGGCCGTCCGAATTTTTCGACAGATAGTAGCGGTACTCCAGGTCGACGCCCGCCCCCTGCTTGCCCCGGTAGTCCAGCGCCACGGTCGCGTCCTGGCTGGGACTGATGTCCCAGAAGAACGCTTGCCGGATCTTGAAGCCCTGCCGGCTGCTGACACCCATCTGGGGAAACAACAGGCCGGTCGCCCGCTCCCGCTTGGCGGGGAACAGCGTCGCCGGCAGATAGAACACGGGCACGTCCAGGATGCAGAACTTCGTGTGGCGCGTGTACAGAAACCCCTCCACGTCCAGTTCGGCCTTCTCGGACGTGAAACGCCAGGGAGCCGTTTCGCCTTCCAGCACGCTGCAGGTCGTATACGAGGCGTCCTCGAGCCGGTATTGCTCCTCGGACAGACGCTCCATCACGCGGGCGTCCACCGTGAAGTTGCCTTCCAGCACGAACAGGCGCCCGTGGAAGATCACGCCTTTCGTGGTATTGACGTTGAAGTCCAGGCGATCGCCGCGGATGTCGCGCAGCCCATCGTTCAGATGCACTCCCCCCCTTGCCTTGACCTGCCCGGTGCCCACGTCGAGCACCGCCTCATCGGCTTCCAGGCGAAACGGCCCCTGCACCACCACCACGGAGCCCTTGCCCTCGTAGGTGCGCGTAGCCTTGTAATAGGTCAGTTGGTCGGCCTGGATATGAATGGGCCGTTGGGAGGGAGGGTCGGCCGCCGACCACGACGGCCAGAACGCCGGCGCCAGCAGGGCGGCCAGGACCATGGCTAGCCTGAGTGTCGCCGGACCCATCACCCGCGAAGCCCGGACACGGTCGTGCCCTCGAGCACGGCCTTGGCCTCACCGACCACGAGCAGGGAGCCCGTCACGCAGATGGTATCGTCGGGCCCGGCCAGACTGCGGGCATAGGCAAACGCTTCGGCCACCGTCAGCCTGACGGCGACGGACATACCCAGTCCTTCGCAATCGCCCGCCAGTTCACGGGGGTCGGCCGCCCGAGGATGCGCGGCGCCGGTCACGATGAGATGACTGACGCCGGACACGGCGGCCAGGCGCGTCAGCACGCCCCTGCGGTCCTTGTCCCGCATCATCCCCACAACCAGGATCATGCGTCCTTTTATGAAGGGTGAGCGCCGGGTGGGCAGGGTTTCGAGGTGCGCCGCCAGCGCGTCGGCCGCCTGGGGATTGTGCGCGCCGTCCAGCCATACGTCGGGCCGTTGGCTCACGAGTTCCAGGCGGCCCGGCCAGCGCACGGCACGCAACCCATCACGAACGGCCTCCTCACCGACCCCCACCCCGCACGCCTCGACAAGTTCGAGCGCGGCCAGGGCACAGGCCGCATTATCCAATTGGTGCCGGCCGGGCAGGGGACACGTCAGGCCATCGTAGCGCCGCTGCAGGCCGCCGTAGGAGAAATGCTCGGGGGCCTCCCCGTGCGCGTCGAAGTCCGCGCCGAGCGCGACGCAGGAGGCCTCCCGTTCCACCGCCTCGCGGCGGATCACGGACAACGGCCCGGGCGAGAGCCGCCCGGCGACCACAGGCACGCCTTGCTTGATGATGCCGGCTTTTTCCAGCGCGATCGATTCCAGCGTGGTGCCGAGATATTCCTGGTGGTCCAGCCCGATCGTCGTGATGACCGAGACGAGCGGCATCAGCACGTTGGTGGCGTCGAACCGTCCCCCCAGACCGACCTCAATCACCGCGCAGTCAACCGCCGCCTCGGCGAAGTGGGCGAAGGCCAGGGCGGTGGTGGCCTCAAAGAAGGTCGGCGGCTCGGACAGGCACGTGTCGGCCGCCAGCTGGACCTTTTCAGTTATCGCCCGGACGCGATCGGAAGGAATGGGTCGACCGTTGACCTGGATGCGTTCCGTGAAGTCGATCAGGTGGGGGGAAGTATACAGCCCCGTGCGAGAGCCCCGGCTGCCCAGCACGGAGGCAATCATGGCGGCCGTGGAGCCCTTGCCGTTCGTTCCACCCACGTGAATGGACCGGAACGACCGGTGCGGATCGCCCAGGGCGCCGAGCAGGGCGCGGATGCGGGCCAGTCCCGGCTTGATGCCGTGGCTCTGGAGCCCGAAAAGATACCTGACGCTCCGCTCGACCCCTACATCCATAGCAGCGGCATCCGCGTGGCCCCTTTCCGCAGAAAAAGCTCGCTTCTCTACAGTCGCTAAAAAAATCCCACGAGGCTCGAGACCGTTTCCTTGAGCCGTTTCCGAGGCACGATCTGGTCGATCATGCCGTGCTCGAGGAGAAACTCCGCGCGCTGAAATTCCTGCGGGAGCTGCTGCTTGATGGTCTGTTCGATGACGCGGGGACCGGCAAATCCGATGAGGGCCTTGGGTTCGGCCAGAATCACGTCGGCCAGCATCGCGAAACTGGCCGTCACGCCGCCGAAGGTCGGGTCGGCCAGGATGGCGATGTACGGAATACGCGCCTCGGCCAGCCGGCTGACCGCGGCAGCGGTCTTGGCCATCTGCATCAACGAGAGGATGCCTTCCTGCATCCGCGCGCCGCCCGAGGTGGTCACCATCACCAGCGGGATCCGTTCGCGCAAGGCGCCGTCGGCGGCCAGCGCCACTTTCTCGCCGACGACCGACCCCATGCTCCCGCCCATGAATCCGAAATGGAACACCCCCAGCGCGATCCGGTTTCCGTTGATCCGGCCCTCCCCGATCACCATCGCGTCCTTCTTCCCGGTGCTTTGCTGGGCCGCCTGAATCCGGTCGGTATAGCGCTTGGTGTCCTTGAAGTGGAGGGGGTCGGCGGGAGCGAGGTCCGGCGACCACTCGCGGAACGTGCCGAGATCAAGGAGCAGGTCGATGCGATCTTCAACCGAGATCGGGAAATGGTACTCGCATTTCGGACAGACCTTGGCGCTCCGCTCCACTTCCTTGCGGTATACGATCGCCCGGCAGTGATTGCACTTGAGCCACAGCCCCTCCGGGACCTTGACCTTTTTGCGGTCCTCATCCTCGTGCGCGGAACGCTCTTTCTTGAACCACGCCATACGAGTGACGGTCAGACGCGGACGACTTGGCCCTCTTCGAGCACGGAAAGATTGGGCAGGTTCAGCCGCTTGAGCTCGGAGGCGATGACGCTCCGGTAGGAGGGCTTGAGATGGTAGATGTACACCGGCAGGTCCGGACGGCCGATCTTGACGAACTCGCGGCCCAGCATTTCCGGGGTCAGATGGCCGCTGACCTTGGCCAGTTCGTGAAAGTCGTTCGGGAAGGACGTTTCGATGAAGGCGGCCTTGAGGCGCGTCTCTTTGGCGGCGACTTCCCAGATGCGCTTGGTCTCGGAGGTGTCGCCGCTGTAGAGCAGCGCAGTGTCCCCCTCCCGGATGATGAAACCGGTCGCCGGGACGATGTGGTTGACCCGGACGGCCGTCACCTCCAGACGGTCGAACGTGAACGTCTTCTCTTCGTCAAACGGGTGGTACACGAGCGGTGCCGTGTCGGGTGTGGGCAGCCGGGTGAAGTCCGGAAAGACGACGTCATTGAAGATATGGCGGCGCAGGTCGTCGAGGACTTCCGGAAGCGCACGGACCTTGACCGGTCCCTGCGGGTTCCGCCCCACCAGGTTATCGGCCAGAAGCGGCAACCCCTTGATGTGGTCGAAATGCGCGTGCGAGAGCAGGACCTGGCGAATTTTCCCCTGCTCGGCCTCAAGCAACCCGGCGCTGACGGACCCGGCATCCACCATGCAGGTCTCGTTCACCAGAAACCCGCACGTGCGGCATTCCCGGATGCGTCCGTTGCCGTCGTCGATGGTCAGCTCGGAGCCATGGCACCCGAGGACCCGAATAATCACAACATTACTCCTAACTCTCGACCCTACTTTCGGATTTCCTTCATCTTCTGCCGGGTCGCCTTGGAGCGCTTCTCGTAAAACTCCTCCAGCACACTTTCAATGCGCGGGTACTTCTTCATGATCTCGAAGAGATCGGATGACTTGAGCCGGAGCAACTCGGTATCCGTCGTCGCAAAGACGGAGGCGCTGCGCGGACCGCCGACCAGCAAGGACATCTCCCCGAAGAACTCGCCCTCCGCGAGGTTGTCCAGCATCAGTTCCTGCCCCTCGACCTCCTTGACCACCTTGCCGCCGCCGCGACTGATCAGGTACATGGCATCGCCTTCGTCGCCCTCGGCGATGATGCGCTCTCCGGCCATGAACTCGACCGGTTCCAGCTTGTCGACGATCGCGCCGAACTCGTCCTTGGAAAACGCGGCGAACAGCGGATTGATGTCTTTTTTCTCCGATACGGGTGCCGGTTCGATCTCCAGTTCGAGCTCGATGACCGGAGCGGGAGCCGGTTGCGGCATCTCGATTGGGGGCGGCGGTGCAGCGGCCGGCGCCGGAGGCGGCGGCGCGGCCTGAGCAGGTGGTGGTGGCGCAGCCGGCGCCGGAGGAGGCGCGGCGGCCGGCGCCGGCATGGGATCCGGAGGGGGCGGCGGCGCCGGAGGCGCCGCGCCGGTGACCGCCGGATTCGAGTTGATGGCCCGCATCAGCTCCGTGGCCTGCTTCTCGTCGGGAGCCACCCGCAGGATCATCTTGTAGGTGGCGATTCCCTTCACCGAGAAGCCGGCCTTCACGAACAAGTCCGCCGCCTGATAGTAGGCCTTGACCGCGGCGGGTTTGTTGCCGGCCTTGACATTATAATCGCCCATGCGCAGGTATGAATTCGCGTTGGTCGGCTCGAGTTGGATCAAGCCTTGCAGGGCCTCGACAGCCTTGGCCCACTGGCTTTGCTCGACGAACTTGGCCAGGTCGTTGCTGAGTTGTTCCTTTTTGTTCGCCATGGAAGCTTAGATCATTCCAACTGGACGGACCTTATTTGCCCGGACCCTTCAGGGAGAATTGGAAGTGAACTCCAGCCACGACGATGATATCGCCGTCCTGCAGCTCCCGCTGCCCCTGAACGGCCTCGTCGTTCACCGTGATCTTTTTGGCGCCCTCCGGCATGCTGATGAAATACGCCGGGCCCCGGCGGCTGAGCATCGCCGCATTCTTCGGCGCCAGCCACCCCGTGAGCTTGATCGTGGCCGTGTCTTCCTTGCCGATGACGTTCAGGCGCCCGGTGAGTTCGTATTCCTTCTTGTCCGCATCACCGGTCACCACGGTCAGCCAGCCGACTTTCTCCTCTTTGGCCGCCACCGCCGCGGTTTTCACCGTACCCAACGCTTTCATGAGCTCCTTCTGCTTCGCGGTATCCAGGATCATCGTCTTGTCGGACTCGCTCTCTTTGGGAGGCGGCGGGGGCGGCGGAGGCGGGGCCACTTCGTCCTGGAAAATCAGGGAATGCTTGCCAATGCTGACGCGGTCGGTGTTCTTCAACTTCTGCTTTTGGACTTTCACGTCATTGAGAAACGTGCCATTGGTGCTGCCCAGATCTTCGACGAAGAATCCCCCTTCTTCCTTCACGACCCTGGCATGGTGACCCGACACGGCCGGATTATCGATCACCAGATCGTTATCCGGCTTCCGGCCGATCGTCAATTGCGGCCCTTCGAGCGGGATCTCCTTGAGAACCTGTTCATTGAATTTGAGGAAAATTTTCGCCATCGTCACGACTCCCCTATACCTGTACCGCCCACCCTCAGCTCAACAGCCATTTCCAGGCACGCTGCCAAGGACCCTGACTGGCCATGTCCTGAATGACGACAAGAATCACGGTGGTGTTATCCAGACCCCCGGCTGCGTTTGCCAGTTCAACCAGCCGATCCGAGGCGCCCTGCGGCTCCTTCTCGCGTCGGATCGCGTCGAGAATCTGGGCGGGGCTCACGCCCCGCGTCAGCCCATCCGAACACAGCAACACCCCATCCCCCTGCATCAAGGGAATCTCATCCAGTTCGACATCCACCGTCTCATCGACTCCCAGGGCCCGGGTGATGATGTTTTTCTGGGGAGACCGCTCGGCCTCCTCCTCCGTGAGCATGCCTCTTCGCACCTGTTCCGCAACCAGCGAATGGTCCGCGGTCAGCGGCGCGATGCTCTCACCCCTGATCAAATACATGCGGCTGTCGCCGACGTGGGCGATCGACAGGACCGGACCGTTGAGCGCCGCCGAGACCACCGTCGTGCCCATCCCTTCCTGGCTTGTGTGCTCCTTCGCCTCCGTACGGATGGCGTGATTGGCCAGACGGATCGCGCTGGCCAGCCGGTTGGTCGTGGCCGAGAACTGGCGGTCGTAGTCCCCGCTCAGGGGCAGATCCGCGTTGTCGCGCGCCGCCTGGAAGTGTTTCTGTATCGTCTCCACCGCCAAGCGACTGGCCACCTCCCCGGCATTTCTTCCCCCCATGCCATCACATACGACGTAGAGCCCGAGGTCGGCAGCAACGCAGAGGTTATCCTCATTGTGGGACCGCTTTAAGCCGACATCCGTCTTGGCCCCGACAGCGATAACCATTCATTGCCCTCCCTGCCTGACCCAACCGGAGGAAGAGTCGGAGAAAAATCGCAGGTAACCCCCCACTGTCCAGAGGATATCTATCCCCAAGAGTGCCTAATGGCGCCGACAACGTGTCTTACGAGACAAAACGTGCCTAGAGTAGACAAAACAAGGGGATAAGTCAATGTCTAACCTATGCGTGGGACTGAACCGAAGGATCGAATTTCCCGTGGTTTTCACGTCGAAATAAATTCATACAGCATGCTTCCCCCAAGGCTCACGCTGGCCAGGCCGGCCAGGGCCCGCAACACCAGGTGCGTGCGGACGAGCCGCGCGGGAGTCAAGACAAACGGGATGCTCAGGACGGCGCCCAACAGGACCATGCCGGCGACCGAACCAACCCCGAACACCAGGATGTAGAGCATCCCCTCTGTGAGCGAACGGACGGTCGAGAGCACGAGCAAAAGCAGCGCCGCGCTGCCGGCCAACCCGTGAATCATCCCGACGGCAAGGGACTTGTACTCCAACCGATACCGATGCAGGTGGGCATGGCCGTGCCCCTCGAGATGGGAATGCATGTGCAGGTGGCCGGTGCCGTCCTCGTGGGTGTGGGCATGGATGTGCAGGCGTTCCCGCAGCAGTGCCCAGCCGACGGACAGGCCGAGCCCGACCAGCATGACCCCCACGCCGGCTTCGAACAATCTGGCCGCATCCTGCGGAATGGCGAGGTGAAGCCCAAGCACCGCCAGGCCGGCGACCAGCAGCACCGCCGTATGGCCCAGGCCCCAGCAAAAGCCGACGGCGCATGACCGTTTCAGGCTGCGATGTTCGGTGGCAATCGTCGAAATCGCGACGACATGATCGGCGTCGAGGGCATGCTTCACTCCCAGCAGGAAACCGAGAAGAAGAAAGGAGAGACCGGGATGAGCAGGCAACCCGCTCAGCCCCCCCGGGTGTGCATTTCGAGACGGGGATCCTCGCGGAGCCGTTCGATTTCGACCAGCCTCGCTCTGATGCCGAGCGGCTCAAGTTCTTTGCGCCGCTCGGCGCCGCGGTCGGCACGCCCCTGCCAGCCGGCAAGTATGCGTGCCTTGATCTCGTCCCGGGAAACTCCGGCGCGCAGCGACTGCCGCAGGTCCACGCCCTGCGTGGCGTAGAGACATAGGAACCACATGCCGTCCGCCGTCAGCCGGCTCCGGTCGCAGGTCGAGCAGAACGGCACCGTCGTGGAGGAAATGATGCCGAACGTCGTCCCGTCCGGCAGGGAGAACCGCTGGGCCGGCGCCGAGCTGTCTTCGATGACCGGCTCGATGTGCCCGTACCGCTGCTCCAGCAAGGCCAGAATCGCCTGCCGGGAGAACACCTTGTCCATGGACCAGTCCGTCGCGCCCCCGACGTCCATGTATTCGATGAAACGGACTTCGGCCTCCATCCGCTTGCCGTACTCGATCAAGTCCGTGAGTTCATCATCGTTGTAACCGCGGATGGCGACGGTATCGAGCTTCAGGCCTTTGAAGCCGGCCTGTCCCACCGCCTCGATGCCCTTGAGCACGCTCTCGAACATGTCGCGTCGCGTCAAGGCCTTGAAGCGCTCGGGCTTGAGGGTATCGAGGCTCACGGTCACGCGATGCAGTCCGGCATCGTAAAACGCCTGCGCCTGCTCGGCCAGCAGGACGCCGTTGGTCGTCAGGGCAAGGTCCGTGATGCGGGGGTTCCGCCGAAGCATTCGCATCAGGGTGGGCAGGTCTTTGCGCAGGAGCGGCTCGCCGCCGGTCAGCCGGACCTTGTCGACGCCAAGTTCCGTGAAGAACTCCGTCAGCGTCGTCATCTCTTCGAACGTGAGCAGGGTCTCGCGGGGCAGCCAGGTGTATTCCTCTTCCGGCATGCAGTAGTTGCAGCGCAGATTGCACCGATCCGTGACGGACAGACGCAGGCTGCGCAGCGGCCGGCCGAACGTATCCTGCACGACCGGCAGGTCGCTCTTCAGCGGCGCCGCGCTCACGGATGCTCCTCCACCCAGACTTCGCCTTCCGGCGTGCTCTCGAGCTTCCAGATCGGGGTGATCTGCTTCAGTTCGTCGATGCTCCACTTGCACGCGCGAAACGCCTCGGCCCGGTGCTCCGCGGCGGCGATCACCAGCACGATGTTCTCGCCGACCTGGATGTCGCCGTAGCGATGGACGAGCAGGACCTCGATCACGTCGAAGTCCTTGAGCGCCCGCTCGCGGATCTCCCGCAGTTTCTTCTGGGCCATCCCTTCATAGTACTCGAACTTGATGCCGCTCACGTCGCGGCCCTTGGACCGGTCCCGGGCGGTGCCAAGGAAGACCGCGATGCCGCCGATGCGGGTCGACCGTGCGCGCACGCGCGCGAGCTCGGCGTCGATCGAGAAGTCCTCCCGCTGCACCCGCACGAGCATCGCATCGGATTCGGGCGGCGCGCCGCCGGCGAACGGAGGCAGCAGGGCCACTTCGTCCCCCTCGTTGATGACGGTGTCGGGATGGGCGACCTCGAGGTTGACGGAGATGAGCACCTTCTTTTTATGGACCAGTTCGGCCATCTCGGGGTAGTCCTTGTCGAGCAGGCCGATCAGCTCCCCCACCGTCCGCCCGCCGTTGAGCGCGACATTCACCTCGGACTGATTCCGGGCCAGCGTCTTCAGGAGTCCGAACAGCTTCAGAGTAATCACGTTTTGCGCCTGTAAATGCCGGACTTGCCGCCGGCCTTTTCGAGCAGGCAGACGTCGGTGAACGCCATGCCCCGATCGACGGCCTTGCACATGTCGTAGATCGTGAGCGCCGCCACGGTCACCGCCGCGAGCGCCTCCATCTCCACGCCGGTCTGCCCGGTGGTCTTGACGGTGGCCGTCGCCGTGATGCTGCACAGCCCCTCGCGGTTCGGCTGGGGGTCTTCCTTGAAGTCGATGTCAACGCCTGTGATCAGGAGCGGATGGCACATGGGAATGAGGTCCGGTGTGCGCTTCGCACCCATGATGCCGGCGGTTTGGGCGACCGCCAGGACGTCGCCCTTGGCGATCTTCCCGCGCCGGATCTTCTCCAGCGTTTCGGGCTGCATCAGGATGCGCGCTTGCGCCGTCGCCGTCCTGGGCGTGGATCCCTTCCCGGACACGTCGACCATGCGCGCCCGGCCGGCCTCGTTGAAGTGGGTGAATTCACTCATCGTTCTTAGAATTGTAGGGGCCGCCTCGAAGGTTAGTCAAGGGAAAACCCCTGCCGATGCCGCCTTGACATTGCCAAACCGGTATAGGTAGCGTTTCCTCAAGACGGCAGGATGGAGCCTCAACCCGTGGACGATCGGCTGATCATCGAACGACTGGAATTCGAAGGCTTTTGCGGCGTCTCGGAAACCGAACGCGAGGCGCCTCAGCCGATGGCGGTCGACCTCGCACTGTCCCTGGACATGGCGCCGGCGGCGGCCACGGATGACCTGGTTCGTACCGTGGATTACCTGAAGGTCACGGAACGCGTTCTGGCGATCGCCCGGAATCAGCGCTTCCACCTGCTGGAAACCATGACCGAGCGGATGGCGCAAGCCATCCTGTCCGAGTTTCCCGTCGCGGAAGTCACCCTGTGGGTGCGGAAGTTGAAGCCGCCGGTCAAGGGCGTCCGGGAGTCCACCGGCGCGAAGATCACCAGGCAAGCGGCCGACGACCCGCAAGGCGTCAAGCCGGCTGGCTGGCTCGTGCGGCACCGGCCGCTCTACGCGCCGGGTCGGGCGCTCGACCTGGCCTGCGGGCGGGGCCGGCATGCGCGGTATCTGGCGCGGGAAGGGTTCCAGGTCGAGGCCTGGGACAGGGATGCCGAGGCGCTGAAGGAACTGCGGGCCACGGCCGACTCGTCGGGGCTCTCCACCATTACGACGAGCCTGGTCGACCTTGAGCAGACGCCCGAGATTCCCCCCGCGTCATTCGATCTCATCACCGTCTTCTACTACCTGCAGCGGGACCTGATGCCGCAGATTGCGCGTGCGCTCAAACCCGGCGGCATCCTTGTCTACGAAACTTTTCTCATCGACAATCACGAGCGGTTCAATCACCCACGACGACGCGAGTTCTGCCTGAACCATAATGAGTTGCTCTCACTCTTTGGGGACCTGCATGTCCTGGCCTACCGGGAAGGCGCGCTCGATCCTCAGAAGGGCCCCTTCACCGCCGCGCTCGTCGCGCAGCGCCCCGCATAGGCCATGGCCGCTTTGCCCCCGCAACGCCCGCCCGCCTGCGCGGGACGGTTTTACGAAGGCACCGCCGAACGCCTGAACGCGCAAGTCCAGGCCCTGCTCGAACCCGGCGCGCCGCGCGTGGACGCCCGGGCGATCCTCTGCCCGCATGCGGGGCTGATATATTCGGGCGCCGTCGCCGGGGCCGTGTACAGCCGAGTCACCATTCCTTCAACGGCCATCCTGGTGGGTCCCAACCACACGGGATACGGGCCGCCGCTCTCGGTCTACAGCGAAGGAGAGTGGCTGCTGCCCGGAGGAGCCGTGACGATCGCCGCCGACCTGGGGCGGATGTTCCTGGCGCGCTGCCCGCAGGCCCAACCCGACCACCTTGCCCATCAGTACGAGCACTGCCTCGAGGTCCAGCTCCCGTTTCTGCGCGCGCTGCGGCCGGACATTCAGATTCTTCCCATCGTCGTCGGCTTCCACGACCTGGAGACCTGCCAAGCCCTGGGGCGCGTGCTCGCGGCCATCATCGAAGAGGCCCCGACCGCGCCCTTGCTGATCGCCAGCACGGACCTGACGCATTGCGGGCCCGGCTTCGGGCAGGCGCCTCCTCCGGGCATGACCGCCGAGGCCTTTGCTCACCGGCAGGACCGGCTGGCACTGGACGCCGCGCAAACCCTGGACGGCGAGCGCCTGCATCGGACGGTCGAGGAACACCGGATCACGATGTGCGGGTACGTCCCCAGCACCGCCGTCCTGTTCGCGGCCAAGGGACTGGGCGCCGGTCAGGCGAGCGTGGTTCGCTACGCGACGTCGGCCGACATCAGCGGCGACGTGGATCGCGTGGTGGGCTATGGAGGCGTGATTCTGAACTGAGGAGGAAAGATTAATTCTCCGGCGCTTCGACGATGTGGTTTTCGAAGCGGGTGCAGCCCTCCGCCATCAGCCGGTTCGTCAGCACCTCCCCCGGCCACTCGATCGGCAGGT
>SCTG01000006.1 GCA_004298335.1 Nitrospirota bacterium | reverse complement strand
GGGTCTTGTTTCTTGAGCTGCGGCCCAAGGGGTTTTTCCCGTTTCTCCCATTTGGCCAGCTTGTCACAATGCTTTTTCGTCAGGACTTCTCCTGCGGAAACCAGCACCTTACCTCCGCGCCCCATGATGTCGGCGTGGACCTTCATTCCGGCTTTCAGCTTATCCACCGGAACCGTTCGTGTTTTTCCCATTTCGGCAGTCGCGCTCATGTGTTGCCTCCCGTTACAAAGATATCCCCCCCGGAAGCCCCTGAGGACTCCCAGGGGGGATTGTTTCCCGTGAAACTTTTTTAGCTGACCAGCATCCAGCCGCGCCAGTTGATGAACTTCAACCCCCAGCGGGACCGGGACTTCCACCGCAACACGTCGCGCTCGAACTTGACGCCCGAGTTTTCGTTCTCCGCGAGGAGTTGCAGGCGTTCCCGCCACTGGAACACGAGGCTCGGGAAGTCGGTCTGCACATACCAGTCGCCCGTCGAAACCCGGTCCAAGCGGGGAGAGGAAACCACGCTGAGGTTCAGGTCTTTGAAGGCGTTCTGCGCCTGGCCGAAGGCCGAGGCCGGTCCCAGGTTGTTGGCCGCATAGGCCCAACCGAGGATGTCCGCTTTGCTGAGGATGCCCGCGGCCATTTGCAGCGTCTTGGGACACACGATGGCTTTCGCCGCGATGTCCAAGATATCGTCCGAGGTGTGGCCGCACCACTGGGCGATCATGGCGATGACGGTCGCCAAGGCTCCGGCCGTCATGGTGACGCCGGTGTAGATATTGTCATTGACGGCGATGGCGCCGCCGCCCGTTTGGCCGGGGTGATTGAGGGAGAACAGGTTGTTGCCGTCGTAGCACGTTGCATTTCCGGTCAGCAACGAGTAGACGCTTTTGTCCTCTTGCTTTTTGTGGGCCGTGCCCAGGTCCAAGGGGAATTTCTTGATCTGCTTGGTTTGGTCGTCGTCGATCAATTCCTGCGTGATCGCGATGATCTGGCCGAACTTGAAGTTGGTGATTTCCACGAAGTCCGGTTTTCCGATCTTCTTTTCCTTGTAGGGATCGCCTTCGAGGACCTGCTCAGGCAAACCCAGGCTTCCCATCGAGGGATAGCCTTCCTTCGGTTTATCGGAATCTTCGAAGGAAACGATCTGCTCGTAGGTGGACGCCGCGGTGTTATACGCGCCGAACAGCAAGTCCTTGAGTGCCACGTTCAAGAACTGGTAGAAGTCGGGCCGGGTCGCGGCCTCGCGGATGCTTTTCAACATATAGGTTGGGATCATTTGGGAACTCCTCCGTTTAAGATTGTGCTACGCGTCCTGTTGACGACTCTCCCTTTTGAGATCGCGACAACCTGCGCGTGCCATTCAGCGAACTGCTTGAGGCTCAGGTTCGTGAGAACCGGTTCCCCTCGGGTGTTCTTCACCTCGAAAATTGTGCCGGCCTCGCGTTCCATTTCGATCCGGTCTTTTTCCAGCTCTGCGTGAACCCCGCCGCAATACATCCGTTCTTTCCAGCAAAAATCGTAGCCGAACAAGTGAACCATCTGGGCGTTGCGGGCCGAGTGCGCGAATGAAAGAGCCATCGAACTCACGTTGCCGCCGCTGGCCAGGGTGAGGCTCAAGCGGCT
>SCTG01000054.1 GCA_004298335.1 Nitrospirota bacterium | reverse complement strand
TGCAGAGCTGCTTGAGCACTTTCGCTTTCTTTCCGATGATCAGGCGCGACGACTATTGTTAACGCCGCGAAAGCGAAAAGAAGTTGAGGAAGAGCTTGCTGATATTCTTTTCTTCATTCTCCGTTTCTCTCAGCGATTTCAAATTGACCTCGATGAAGCGCTCAGAAAGAAACTAAAGAAGAACGCCACAAAATACCCCATCAAGAAGGCGCGCGGAAAGAATCTCAAATATACGGAACTGTGATATGCGGCTTTACGAAGGAACAGTTGCGGGCTTTAACGCCGATGTCATTCGAAGTGCGCTAGCGGATAAGCTCGCCGAGAAGTACCGAAACTATTATCAGCGGCCAGTGGGGCAATCCGAGTATCGCGCTTGGCAACAATCTTCACAATATCTAAAGAACTCCTTCGAAGCCGCGACCCTTACCGACAATAAGCTGATAGTTGAATACGAGCTGCCATATTCTTCGCGCCGGATCGATGTCCTCCTTTTTGGCAGCGACTCTTCAGATAAGGATTCCATCGTCCTCCTTGAGTTGAAACAGTGGTCAAACGACAACGTGCATGATGCGCCAGCTGAGGGAAACATCAAGGTCGACTACGGATCGTTTGTCAAGGAGGTTGCCCATCCCTCTTTGCAAGTGGAGGGTTACCACTTCGACTTGCAAGATTTCGTGAAGGTATTCGAAGAACGAAATCCTCCTGGCCTTAGCTCGTGCTCCTACTGTCACAATTATGCTCGGTTGAAGGAGCCCCGTATTCTCTTCGCCCTGAAGTTTAAGGGGGCACTCGACCAATTTCCCATATTTGCTAAGGAAGATACTGTCGCTCTGGGGTGCTATCTTCGGGAAAGGCTGGCAAATGGGTCGGGCCTCGAAGTTTTCGGGCGGTTCATTACAAGCCCAGTTCGACCATCGAAGAAGTTATTGGAGCATACGGGCGAGATGGTCAATAAGCAGCAGGTCTTTACGCTAATTGATGATCAGATCGCTGCCTATAACGCGATCAAGCACCGAGTGAAAGCTCTGGCAAAGGTTAAGAAGAAGTCGATTGTCATCGTCAAGGGCGGACCGGGGACTGGGAAATCAGTCATAGCGCTTGAGGTCATGGGCGAACTCCTCCGGCAGAATAAGTCTGTGGTTCATGCAACTGGATCATCAGCTTTCACAAATACGCTGCGGAAGCTCGTGGGAAACCGCGCCAAAAGCCTCTTTAAATTCTTTAATAGCTTCGTGAGTGCGGAGAAGGATGCTTTCGATGTCCTGATTGCGGATGAAGCGCATCGCATCCGAGAGAATAGTAGTAGAGGCTGGCCGCGCCCCGTACGGTCCGATGTCCCTCAAATCGATGAATTGCTCAAGATCGCGCGTCTCTGCGTCTTTTTCATTGATGAGAAGCAAATCGTTCGACCCAATGAAGTGGGAAGCATTCAGCTAATCAAAGACGCCGCGGAAAAGTTCGGAGTGCGGACTAACGAGATCGCCGAGTTTGAGCTACACACACAATTCCGCTGTTCCGGCTCTGATGCCTATCTGCAATGGCTCGACCACGTGTTAGCGATTCGAGAGGCCGAGTCGCCACGCTTTGACGAAAGGATGGAACTTCGTATCTTCGATGAGCCCGGCGTTATGATGGAGGAAGTGCGGGCTCGTAATCGAGAGAAGAAGAATTCTGCTCGCATCGCTGCCGGCTTCTGTTGGCGTTGGAGCAAGCCTAGGCGGGACGGTTCTCTAGTAAATGATGTGAAGATCGGCGACTTTGAAATGCCATGGGAAGATAAAGATAACTTTTGGAAATGGGCTACTGACGATTCTGGCATGGAGCAAGTTGGAACGGTCTACACTGCCCAAGGCTTTGAATTCGACTATATTGCAGTGATCTTCGGTAACGACTTAGTTTATGACGCAAAGGTAAATGCCTGGAAAGCTGTTCCGACGCATTCTTTTGACACGCAAGTAACGCGCGGGAATCCTAATCTAACAGAACACCTCAAGAGCGTCTATCGAGTTCTTCTGTCTCGAGCACACAAGGGCGTGTATGTGCATTTCATGGACCCAGGCACAAGACAATATTTTGAGAGCCATCTTTGCCGAACCGTTGAGGCAACCAAGCGCAGGGATGAACAAGCTGCCAGTAGCCTGCCTGAGCCGGTGGCTGCGGCGTCGGACGTTCCAGCTATTAAGCGGTTCAAGACCCATCTCCCCATCTACTCGCTTTCCGCGGCGGCTGGCGGTTTGAGCGAATCTCAGGAAGTTCAACCTCTCGGTTGGGTTCCGGCCTCGATTGGCCGATCATTGAGTAAAGATATGTTTGTTGCGCAAGTGAAGGGTCGCTCCATGGAACCGACCATCCGCGATGGGAGCTACTGCGTTTTCAAATTTGAGCGCGGCGGCAGTCGGAAGGGAAAGGTGGTCCTCGTTCAGAGCAATCATCTTGACGATCCTGAGAACGGCGGGCAATACACGGTCAAACGTTACTTTAGTGAGAAGGAGCATTCGGACGACGGAACTTGGCGCCATAAGAAGATCACTCTGGTACCTGACAACCGAGCATTCGAAGAGATCGTTCTCAAGGACGTTGCCCCAACAGAATTCAAGGTAATCGCCGAATTTGTTGATTGTTTGCCGTGCTAGAGAATTTACGTCTGCCTCCATTCACAAATCCTGATCCCGCCCACCTATTCAATGAACGAGCCGGAAGGTCCCCCGGCCGCGCGCGCCGGACATAAACGGGCAAAACAGGGTTTAGGGCGTATTGCCATGCGCCCCTACATTGGATTTAACCTTTCCGCATGTTCCGGTGTCTCACTAGATGATGCCGGGCAAGAGATACAGAATCGTTCACGACTGCTTCGGTCGGGTGGTGCGGCTCACCGATGAGCGGATCGCGCATATCGTTCAGCGTCAGGAAATGGCCGGGATGGAGGCGGAGATCGACCGTGTGCTGCAAGCGCCGGCCGAGGTGCGTGTCTCGCGTTCGGATGACACGGTGCAGTTATTCTACGAATTCTACGCGCAGACGCGTGTCGGTGGGAAATGGCTGTGTGTTGTGGTAAAGTACGCGGCAGATGACGCCTTCGTGGTCACGGCGTACTTGACGGACCAACTCAAGGCAGGGGAGACCATATGGCAGAAAAAGTAAAAGTCTGGTACGACCCGGAAGGGGATTACCTGGAAGTGCAGTTCAGCCAGGCCTCCGGTTTCATGCGTCCGACCGCCCACGATGCCGTCATGGAACGCGTGGACGAGGAGGGACATATGCTGGGGTTCAGCATCCTCGGCGTCAGCCGGTTTCGCAAAGGACATCCGTTGGAAGCCGAACTCATAACTGAACGATAGGTCTGACTCTTTTTCCGCGCTCTTCCCGCCGCTGCTTCCTCCCGCCTTAGCCGCGCTTGACAGATTTTCAGGGGTGGCCTAGCCTTGCCGGCATGGATCGGCGACTCCTCATTAAACGACTCGATGCCCTGGAGAGTCAGGCCCGCCAATTGCTGGAAGCCATCCAGGGGCTTCGCGACGATATGCCGAAGGACGTCAGCGCGCCGTCAGCAGTCACCGCCAAGCTGATCGAGCAGGCCGAGCGACAACTCTTCAGACCGGGGAAACGGCCGGGGAAAAAGCGGGCGAAGAGGTAACGAGATGGCTGATCCCAACGCGCCGCCGACGATCGGAACCCCCAAGAATTGCGGGCATGCGGAGTGCCATTGCCTCGCCGCGCCGCAGTCCTCCTATTGCAGCGACGCCTGCGAACGCGCCGCGCGCATCCATGCCATGGAGCCCTGTTCCTGCGGTCACGCCGGGTGCCGCAAGCGCTAACGCAAGTTCCCCCCCTGCGAACAGTTGACTTTTCCCTCGGGTTGACGCACTCTCGGGCTGGTCGTTCCCGCGTTCCGCGGGGACATGGCACCCAACTCTAGCGAGAGGAGAGATACACGATGGCCACCAAGAAGAGGAAGCCGAGCGCCGCCTTCATGAAACCGATGAAACCTAGCGCCGCCCTCGGCGCGGTGATCGGCGACAGTGCCCTGCCGCGCACCCAGGTGGCCAAGAAGCTGTGGGCCTACATCAAGCGCCACAAGCTGCAGGACAGCAAGAACCGGCGCATGATCAACGCGGACGCGGCGCTCCGGGAAGTGTTCAGCGGCAAGAAGCAGGTGTCGATGTTCGAGATGACGAAGCTCGTCAGCCGGCACCTGAAGTAATCCGGCCATCGCTCCGCGGGGCGCCTGCCGCAGGCGCCCCCTCCATCACCGCCAGGGTCCCGGGCGCGTGGGCGCCGCGAGCGCGTGCGCCAGGGCGTCGAGAAAGCGCGCGCGCGGCCACGGCGCGGCGCCGAAGCGGGCGAGGTGCTCCGTATACACCTGGCAGTCCACGAGGTGGCAGTCCCAGGCCCGGAGCTGCCGCACCAGGTGGACGAAGGCGGCCTTGGAGGCGTTCGGCCGCTCTGTGAACATGGACTCGCCGAAAAACGCGGCGCCCAGCGAGACGCCGTAGAGCCCGCCCACAAGCCGGCCCTCCTGCCAGGCTTCCGCGGAGTGGGCGAACCCCATCTCGTGGAGCGTGCCGTAGGCGCGGATCATCTCCCCGGTGATCCAGGTGCCCGGCTGGCCGGGCCGCCGGACGGCGGCGCAGCGCCGGATCACCTCGTCAAAGGCGCTGTCGAACCGTATTTCGAACGTGTGCTTGGCGATGAGCTTCTGCAGACTCTTGCTCACGTGCAGGTCAGCGGGGCGGAGCACCATGCGCGGGTCGGGGGAGAACCACAAGAGCGGCGTCGTCTCGTCGTAGGGCCAGGGAAAGATGCCCCGGGCGTAGGCGGCGAGGACGCGGTGCGGGTGGAGGTCGCCGCCGTAGGCGACGAGGCCCGCGGCATCGGCCCCGCGGGGATCGGGAAAGGCGAACCCCTGTATCAGGCGGCGAAAGGGCATGCTGGGCCCTGATTATACCGCGGCCCGGCCCCTCGCTTCTCCTTTGTAACCGGCGGCCCGTTGTAGTAGATTGAAACTGCCATGGCCGTCGTGCGCATTCAAAACATCAAGCCCCTGGACGGCTATCGCCTGCGCCTGACGCTGACCGACGGGTCCGTGATCGAGCGGGACGTGGCGGCCCTGATGGACGGGCCGGGCTTTACGCCGATCCTCATCGATCCGTCGCTCTTCAACGCGGTCAGCGTGGAGGGCGACACCGTGGTGTGGCCCAACGGCGCGAGGCTGAGTCACGAGGAGTTGCTCGGGGGCGGCGCGCGCCCCTCCGTGTAGGCGCCCTTACTTGGCGAAGAAGATGTACCCGGGGTTGGCGAGGAGCACCAACATGAGGACGATCAATCCGGAGACGACGTAGTTGGCTTTATCGGAGCTGGTCATGGGCTGGTCCCTCCCCCTACAAACGCCGCCGCCTGTAGTACTCGCGTGAACTGTCCGGTCCTGCGGACCACGCTACGCGCAATGGGCCGGGCCCACAAGCGTTATCTTCAGTCGCCCCCTTTGAGCCGGTCGGCGTCGTAGTCCAGCGCGTCCTCCTCGTCCTGCAGGCCCAGGCCCGCGCGGTAGGAGCGCCGCAGCTCCCTGATCTGGCCGGCCTGCGTCGCGTCGTGGCCGGGCGCGAGGCGGCCCAGGTACCGGTCGCACAGCTCCAGCCCCCGTTGAAAGTGCGCCGGGATCGTCTCCTCGGTGACCTGCTGCCACGTGATGTAGATGAGGAATTCCTGGAACGCGACGGCGTCGGGGCGCTGCTCGCCGAGCGCCACGAGCGCGAAGTACGCGTCCCGGGCCTCGCGGCCGGCGCCGGCCGAGAAGATTTCTTCCGCCGCCTCGGCCCGCTCCAGGTCCGGGCCCAGCTCGCCGGCGGTCCGGGCGCGCGCGAACGAAGCCTGCGCGGCGATGGCGGGATCGAATTGCACGGGCTCAGGATACCGGCTGCGTCCGGCTCCGGTCAATCGCGCGGGCGGCGGTCGCGGTGGTGGTGCATCGGCGCACGTTCCTGGCTGTAATCAACCAGCAAGTCCAATCCCAGGCTACCCGACTTTTTGGTAAACCCGCGCAGATAAGTTGCGTTCTCAAGGCGTTAGGCGGCTGCGGCCGGTCTGGCATTCGTCCTGCTTTGTCATGGATGCAACAGGCCGCACGGGCGGCCGCAGGACAACCAGGTCAACGAAGCGAGAGGGAGGATGCCATGTTGGGAGCGACGGAGTTCACCTTCATCGGAAACGTGCTGATGGGCGTGATGGCGATCGGCGGGTTGGGGGCCATGCTCTACGCGGTCGGCAGGTCCCTGACCGGGACGTCCGCGGGCGAGCGGCGGATCGCCGGGCGCAGGGAGACGTCGCATGGAACGTTCAAGAAGGCGGCGTGAAGGAGGGACAGGCCATGAAGCGATGGGATCACCTCGATGTCGTCGTAGCGATCGGGATCTGCGCCACCATCCTGGGGGCGAGCATGTTCTTCTTTGCGTTCGGGGGCGCGCCGACGGGGCTGCTGGATCAGCGGTTCGAGAGTACGGCGCCTGCGTCCATCGACCCGGACGGCGTGACACAGGCCGCCCTGGGGCGGGCGATCATGGAGTCCGGCGCGCTCCGCCATCTTGAAGGGGAGCCGTGGGGGCTGGCGCAGGAGCGGCTGGGCGGGGCCGTTGTCGCGGCCGTGCGCGCCGATCACGCCCGCGCTGGCGTGCTGCCCTATGTCCGTGACGAGGCCCGCGCGTCGCTCGTCCGGATGCAGGGCATGACGCAGGAGAATGCCGGCCGGGCGGTGGTCCGCGCGGCCCAACAGGCGTGGCGCGGCGGCGCGAGCGACGTGGCGCAGATCATCCTCTTCCAGGAGCGGCTCGGCCGCATCGCCGCCGACATGTCCGCGAAGATGCGCGCCGCGATGCCGCTCCGGCAGGAGACCCTGGGCTGGACCGTCGTCGGCCGCCTGCAGGCCGTGGACGGGCACCGCGGGCATGCGCAGCAGCAGCTCGGCGCCGCCGTGCGGGACGCCGGCATCATGGCCGCCATGCTCGAGACGGAGCGGCCGGCCGCGCAGGAGTCCATGGGCGCGGCCGTGCTGGTGGCCGCGCGGTCGTCCGCGCCGTCCGAAGGCGCGTCTCCCGTGTTCGCCGCGTCCGCCGGGGACGTCGCCGGGGCGCGCGAGATGCCGTACCAGGCGGGCGCCATCCTGCTCGCCGCCCTCTTTACGGTGGTCTGGGGCGTGCGTGCCGTGGCGGAGACCGGGACCGGCCTCTCGGCGCAGGAGCCCATGCGCGCCGCGGACGGCCGGTACCGGAAGACCGGCTGACGGCGCCGCCGGCGACCCTGTTGAGTTCTCCGGGGCCCCGCGGCTATCATGGGGCCCCGGTGGAGGGCGCGCGTGTTCTGGGGAAACAATAAGGACAAGAAAGACGATCGCGCTCCGAAAGAGCGCCACTGTTCCTTCTGCGGGAGGTCCCGGGCCGGGACGATCGAGCTCATCGAGAGCCCGGCCGCGCACCTCTGCGAGGCGTGCCACGCGCCCGCCACCCTCTGGATCTGCAACGAGTGCGTGAGCCGGTGCGAGACGGCGCTCACGCTGGGACGTCCGAGCGCCAAGCCGTCCGGCGCCCCGCCCTTGAAGCTGCTCACCCCGCCCGAGATCAAACGGATCCTCGACGAGTACGTCATCGGCCAGGAGAAGGCGAAGAAAGTGCTCGCGGTGGCCGTGCACAATCATTACCGGCGGGTCCAGACGAACGCGCGGGTCGGCGACGTGGAGCTCCAGAAGGGCAACGTCATCCTGGTCGGCCCGACGGGGACCGGCAAGACCCTCCTCTGTCAGACGCTCGCGCGCATTCTCGACGTCCCCTTCGCCATCGCCGACGCGACGACCCTCACGGAGGCCGGGTACGTCGGCGAGGACGTGGAGAACGTCATTCTCAAGCTGCTGCAGGCGGCCGATTACGACGTCGAGCGGACGCAGAACGGCATCATCTACATCGACGAGATCGACAAGATCAGCCGGAAGTCGGAAGGGCCGTCGATCACGCGGGACGTCTCGGGGGAGGGCGTCCAGCAGGCGCTGCTCAAGCTGGTGGAGGGCACGATCTGCAACGTGCCGCCCAAGGGCGGGCGCAAGCATCCCGAGCAGGAGTTCATCCAGGTCGACACCGCCAACATTCTCTTCATCTGCGGCGGCGCGTTCGTCGGCCTGGACCAGATCGTCGAGCGCCGGTCGCGCGAGCGCGTCATGGGGTTCGGCGCCGACGTCCCGTCCATCGGGAGGAAGAAAGCCGACGACCTGCTGTCCCGGATCCAGCCGGAAGACCTCCAGCGCTACGGCCTGATCCCGGAGTTCATCGGACGGTTCCCCATCCTGGTGAGCCTCTCCGAGCTGGACGAGGCGGACCTGACCCGCATCCTCATGGAGCCGCGCAACGCCCTCTTCAAGCAGTACAAGACGATGCTCGCGCTGGAAGGCGTCGAGCTGGCGTTCACCGGCGGCGCGGTCAAGGCCATCGCCAAGCGGGCGACGCGGCTGCGGACCGGCGCCCGCGCGCTCCGGGCGATCCTGGAGGAAGTCATGCTCGACCTGATGTACGAAGTGCCGTCCAACCCCGCGGTCCGGACGGTGACGATCACGGAAGGCGCGGTGGAAGGGCGGAGCGCCCCGGAGATTCGAACGGCATGACGGCTAAGCCCGCGGTCCTGGTGGTGGAGGATGAAGTCAAGCTGGCCCGGACCCTCGACTTGTACCTGGGGCAGCGCGGCTTCACGGTGCGGATCGCGCACGACGGGCGGGAGGCGCTGGAGCGGATCGCCGAGGCCCGGCCCGACGTGATCGTCTCCGACATCATGATGCCGGTGATGGACGGGTACGCCCTGTGCCGGCATCTGCGCACGGACCCCGCGACCTGCACGATTCCGTTTCTGTTCCTGACGGCCAAGGACGACGACCGCGACCGGGTCCGGGGCCTGAAAATGGGGGCCGACGATTACCTGGCGAAGCCCTGCGATCTCGCCGCGCTCCATGCCCGCGTGGACGCGCTCCTGGCCCGCGTCGACGCGGTGCGGCGCATTCCGCCGGACGCGATCCGGGTGGCCGGCCGGCTCGCCGAGACGGAACTCCTGGACGTCCTGCAGATGCTGGAGCTGCACGAGAAGACCGGCGCCCTCGTCGTCAAGCGCGACGGCGACTCGGGCGTGGTGTATCTCCGGGCCGGCAAAATTGTCGCGGCCGAACTGGGCACGGCGGAGGGGCGCGAGCCGTTTGCCTCGCTGCTGATGTGGAAATCGGGAGACTATTGTTTCGTGCCTGACGTCGATCCCAAGAGTGTGCGCCTGACCGCCGGAATCGCCAACGTCGTCATGGTCCAAGTGTTGGAAAAATAAGGCTGTTTTTTGCCACGTTTTAATCACTCGCCGAGGCGGTACGGATCGCCAAAATTTTCTTGACAAGGCCTGTGACCTTTAGTAGCATCCCCCTGCTAATTCGGCTTTGTATCGACGATTTCAGAGGTGTGGAGTGTCGGACGTTTTCGAGTCATTATTGTCATCCGTCGTACACGCTTATTAAGGGGAGGGAGACAGGATGAGAACAGGCATTATCATTGCTGCGGTGCTTGCCTTGTTTGTAGTCGGGTCGTTGCCGGCCGATAACGCGGCGGCGGAGACCTTGAAGGGCCGGATCTGGGCTCAGTGGGCCGAGAACCCGGACGGCGAAGTGTTGTTCGGAATTCAGTACTGGAACACGGGCGCGCCGGGTTCGGGCGCGCCGGGCGGACGCACGTCGGTCACGACGACCGACGTTCCGGACGGCTTTGCGGGCGGCGGGGCCTGGGGCTTCCAGAACGGGACGGCTGCGAACGCGCCCTATTCCGGCTGGTACCACGCCCAGACGACCGTGCGCGTCGCCGTCAAGGACAAGGCCCTGATGGACCAGATGATGAAGGCCAACCAGGAACTGGTGAACATGGAAGTGAACGTCGAGGACATCGGCGGCCGTCCGACGATCACGTCCTTCAAGGTACTCAAATAATCGACTTAATCACATCTTCTCAGACTACTTTTAAGGAGGGAGTCTCATGAAGGCTTATTCCAAGGTTCTGGCGGTCGGCGCCGCGCTGCTGTTCGTGGCGGCGGTGGCGGGAACCGCCCTGGCCATCGAGGCCTTTTCCGAGCGTTTCGAAGAAGATTTCAGCCAGCCCAAGACCATCCTGGCCCGCGTGATCATCGTGGACCCCTATGAGGACGCGGTCTGGGTCAACTGGGTGTGGAAGGGCGTCCGCAACAGCGGAGAGATCGATCAGTTCTGGGCGATGATGCTGCCCGGCAAGAACATGCGTGTCTTTGCGTCCGGGAACGATCTGGCGATGCTGAAGTCGAAGGCCCGGTCGGCCCCAGGTCCGGCGGCGGCGGCGAGCGTGGCCCCCACGACGAAGGGCGACGTGGTCGAGATGACCGTGCAGGAAGTGGAGCAGAACAAGCGCATGGCGACCAACGTCAAGGATTCGGACGACAAGGCCTGGGTCGGCGTGGTGGCCGGCGGATCGAATGCGACCTTCAAGGGCCAGCCGACCATGAAAGGTCAGTCTGCCTTCCCGGAATTGAAAGATGCGTGCGGCGTGGTGAAGGGCAAACCCGGCGTGCCGACCGATGTGTTGGGCGCGGACCTTCCGGGCGGCAGCACGAAGTACGGCAAGCACGTGGTGTTCAAGGATCGCGTGGGCTGCGTCGCCGGTCCTCCGGCCGATCCGGCTCCCGCGGCTGCTCCAGCAGCGAAGTAAGTCTCCTCTGTAATGAACAAGGGGCGGCAGGCTTTCGAGCCTGCCGCCCGTTTTGTTTCTACGCGCCACCTTCTTCCTTCTCCAGCCGCTCCTTGATCTCCGCCAGCTTGTTCATCGCCTCGAGGGGCGTCATGCCGAACAGGTCCATCTGGCGGACTTCTTCCAGGATCGGATGGGGCGCCGGAAGGGTCGGGTCGGGCGCGGCCTTGAGCGGCAGGTCCAGCCCCAGCTGGCCGGCGGCGTCCTGGGCCGGTCCGTTTTCCAGCCGCGCCAGCACGTCCGCCGCCCGCGTGATGACGTCGCGCGGGAGGCCCGCCAGTTGGGCCACGTGGATGCCGTAGCTCCGGTCCGCGCCGCCTTCCACGATTTTCCGCAAAAACAGGATCTCGTCCCCCCGCTCGCGGACCGCCACGTTGTAGTTGCGGACGCCCGCGTGCGTGCTCATCAGGTCCGTCAGCTCGTGGTAGTGCGTCGCAAAGAGCGTCCGCGCCCCGATCCGGTTGCGGTCGGCCAGGCATTCGGCGACGGCCCACGCGATGCTCAGGCCGTCGAACGTGCTGGTGCCCCGGCCGATCTCGTCCAGGATGATCAGGCTGCGCGCCGTGGCGTGATGCAGGATGTTGGCGGTCTCGGTCATCTCCACCATGAACGTGCTCTGGCCCTCCACCAGGTTGTCCGCCGCCCCGATGCGCGTGAAGATCCGGTCCACCAGGCCGATCGAGGCGGACTTGGCCGGCACGAACCCGCCCATCTGCGCCATCAAGACGATGAGCGCGGCCTGCCGCAGGTACGTGCTCTTGCCGGCCATGTTCGGGCCGGTGATGACCAGCAGGCGGCGGTCGGGGCCGCCGAGCTGCACGTCGTTGGGAATGAACCCGCCGGGCAGCGCCTGGCGTTCGAGCACCGGGTGGCGGCCGTCCTTGATCGTGAGCGCGTCGCCCTCGATGAGCTCGGGGCGGCAGTACCCGCCCTCCGCCGCGGCTTCGGCCAGGGAGGCGACGGCATCGGCGAGGGCCAACGTGCGCGCCAGGGCCTGCACCCGCGCGGACGCCGCGGCGGCTTCCCGGCGCAGCGCGTCGAAGAGCTCGTACTCGAGGGCGCGGCTGCGGTCCTCCGCGCCCAGCACCTTGTCCTCGAGCGTCTTCAGCTCCTGCGTGATGAACCGTTCGGCGTTGGCGACGGTCTGCTTGCGGATGTACTCGGCGGGCACCCGCGGCAGGTTCGGCTTGGTGACTTCGATGTAGTAGCCGAACACCTGATTGTAGCGGATCTTCAGGGAGTCGATGCCGGTGCGCTGCCGCTCCTGCGTCTCGATGCGGGCGATCCAGGCCTTCCCGTCGCGGCTGATCGCGCGCAGCTCGTCGAGGCCGGCGTGGAACCCCTCGCGGATCAGGCCGCCCTCCCGGAGCGACGCGGGCGGCTCTGGGTGGAGAGTGCGGTCGATCACGGCGGCCAGCCGCGCGAGATCGTCCCAGGGCTCGGCCCGCTCGCGCAGGAGGGGCGCGGCGCACGAGGCCAGCAGGCGGGTGATGTCGGGGACGGCCGCGATGGAGTCCGTGAGCGCGCAGAGGTCGCGGGCGTTGGCGACGCCCAGCACGACCCGGCTCATCAGGCGCTCGAGGTCCGACACGCCGCGCAGCGCCGTCCGCAGGCGGCTGCGCCGGGCCAGGTCGTCGTGGAGGTCGGCAACGGCCGCCTGCCGGGGCGCGATCGCCGGCAGCTCGGTCAGGGGATGCAGGAGCCACTCCCGCAGCAGGCGGGCCCCCATCGGGGTGAGGGTCCGGTCGAGGACGCTGAGCAGGGAGCCGTCCACCTGGCCGTCCGCCGGCCGCCGGACCAATTCCAGATTGCGCTGGGTGGCGCGGTCGAGGATCATCGCGCTGCCCCGCGCGTAGGCCTGCAGCCGCGCCATGTGCGCGAGCGAGGCGCCGGGCTGGGTCTCCTTGACGTACCGCAGGAGCGCGCCGGCGGCCGGGACGGCGAGCGGCTTGTCGTCGCAGCCGAAGCCGGCGAGCGAGGCGACGCGGAAGTGCTCCAGCAGGAGCGCGCGCGCGGTCGGGGGGTGGAAGGCCGCGCCCTCGACGGACGTGAGGACGGCCGGCGTGAAGCTGAGGACGGCGCGCAGGCGCTCGGCCTCGTGGTCCGGCACGAGAATCTCCTTCGGCTCGATCCGGAGCAGCTCGTCGCGGAGGGCGTCCGTCCAGGGCGCGCCCAGCTCCAGCACGCGGAATTCGCCGGTCGAGAGGTCCAGCCAGGCGAGGCCCACGCCGGCGGGGCCGGGCGCGAGCGCGGCCAGGTAGTTCGGCTCGCCCGCCGCCAGCAGATCGGGCTCGATCAGCGTGCCGGGCGTGTAGAGGCGCACGACTTCCCGCCGGACGAGGCCCTTGGCCGCCTGGGGGTCCTCCACCTGGTCGCACAGGGCCACGGAGCGGCCCGCCCGCAGGAGCTTCGCGATGTACGCGGTGGCGGCGTGATAGGGAATCCCGCAGAGCGGCACCTGGTCGGCCTTGTTCTTGTCGCGCGAGGTCAGCGCTATGTCGAGCAGGCGCGCGCCCTCGACGGCGTCCTCGTAGAACATCTCGTAGAAATCGCCGACCCGGAAGAACAGGATCGCCTCGGGGTGCTGCTGCTTGACCTGGCGGTATTGCCGCATGAGCGGCGTGAGATCAGGGGGCATCCTCGTCCTCGTCGCGGTCGCGCAACGGCGCAAGCGGGCGCAGGGGCGGGGCGGTCCGTGCGGGGCGCAGACGGTCCAGTTCTTCCTCGGCGAGGTGCAGGGCGGTGCGCGCGCGCCGCAGCTCCATGCGCAGCTTGATCCAGGCGGGGAAGAGCAGGATCCCCATGATCAGCAGGCCGGTGCCGAAGGCGCTCAGGATGGGCTTGTAGATGGGGGCCGTGGACGTCTTCCCGAAATAATGGAGCGGCGCCTCTTCCTGGCGGTTCTGCAGGAAGAAGGTGACGGACAGCGCGATGAGGACGGCGATGAGCAGCAGGCGGATCATCGGTCACCTCTTCTTAGAGGAATGCTTGGCTCGCGGGCGGGCCGCGGCCGTCCGTTGTGCGCCGAAGGCCGCCTTCAGGCGCCGGTAGGACGCCTCCAGGTGCTGGGGCAGGACGCGGGTCTCCCCCAGCAGCGGCATGAAATTGGTGTCGGCGCCCCACCGCGGGACGATATGCAGGTGGATGTGGTGCGCGATGCCGGCGCCCGCCGCCCGCCCCTGGTTCACGCCGAGGTTGAACCCTTCCGGCGCGTAGGCTTTCCGGATGGCCCGGAGGGACTGCTGGGCCAGCCGCAGCATGTCGAGCAGGACCGGCGCGGGCAGGTCCTCGATCGCCGCGATGTGCCGGTACGGCGCGATCAGGAGATGGCCGTTGTTGTACGGGTAGATGTTCAGGAGCACGTAGGCGTGGCGGCCGCGCCGTAGAATGAAGGATGTCTCGTCACGCTTGAGGGCCGGCTTCTCGCAGAAGATGCAGCCGGAAAGCCGGGAGGCCTTTTCGACGAAGGCCAGGCGCCAGGGTGCCCAGAGCTGTTTCATGCGCCGCCCGTCCCCGGATGGCGCGCGGCGACCTGCGCCGCCAGCGCCGCCGGCCGCGCGCCCTGCGGATGGAGCGTCACGCGCCGCCGGTCGCCGCCCAGGTGCTCGATGGCGACGCGCAGGTGGTCGCCCGGCAGCACCGCCGGCGCCCGGTCCGCCCATTCGATCACGGTGACGCCCGCCGAGTCGACGTATTCCTCCAGGCCGAGCCCGTTCACGGCGTCGCGCGCGTCGAGGCGGTAGAGATCGACGTGGTACAACGGCACGCGCCCGGCGTACTCGTGGATCAGGACGAACGTCGGGCTGGTCACGGCCTCGGCCGGCGCGCCCAACCCGGCGGCGAGACCGCGGACCAGGCAGGTCTTGCCGGCGCCCAGCGGCCCGATGAGGGCGATGGTCTCTCCGCCGGCGCAGGCCTCGCCCAGGAGTTGTCCGATGGCGCGAGTCGCTTCCGCGGAGGTCGTTTCCCAAACGGCGACGGGCGGTGCCATGATGGTCGGACCTGCGGGAATGGCGGTCATGTCGCGGGTGCGTTGCCGGTTACAACGTGCTGGATGGCGCGGGGAATGGCCCGGATCACGTCCCCGGCGATCACGCCCGCTTCGCCCTGCTCCATGGCGGCGAGATCGCCCGCCAGGCCCTGCAGGTAGACGCCCGCGCACGCCGCCTCCCACGGGGGAAGCCCCTGCGCCAGCAGGCCGACGATGATACCGGTCAGCACGTCGCCGGTGCCCGCCGTCGCCATGCCGGGATTGCCGGTGGAATTGACGGCCAGGCGGCCGTCCGCCGCCGCGATGATGGTGCCGGCGCCCTTGAGGACCACGCAGACGTTCCGCTCGCGCGCCAGGCGCGCGGCCGCGCCGAGCCGGTCGCGTTGAATCGCGGCCGACGTGGTCCCGAGCAGGCGGGCCATTTCGCCAGGGTGCGGCGTCAGGATCAGCGGCCCTGACGCCCGGGCCAGCAGGTCCGCGTGGCCGGCGACGGCGTTGAGGCCGTCGGCGTCGAGCACCATCGGACGTTTCGCCCCGACGAGCAGGTTGTGCACGAGCGCCTGGGTCTCGGCGTGCCGGCCGATCCCGGGCCCGAGGGCCAGCGCCGTCTTGTCGGCGGCGAACGCGAGCAGCGGCTCCAGCGCCTGCTTGGACAACGTGCGCGCCTCGGTCTCCGGCACGGCGACGACCATCGCCTCCAGCAGCTTGGCCTCGAGCACGTCCGCGAGGCTGCGCGGCGTCGCAACGGTCACGAGCCCCGCGCCGGTGCGCAGCGCGGCCATCGCCGCCATGGCGGCCGCGCCGGTCTTGCCGGCGGACCCGGCGATGATCCCGGCATGGCCGAACGTGCCCTTGTGCGCCGTGCGGGACCTGTGGGGAATCAGCGGGCGGACGTCCGCGGCCTCCAGCAAGGTCAGGGGGATCTTCGCGGCGGCGATGAGGTCGGCCGGGATGCCGATGTCGGCCACGCGGACGGTGCCGGCGTGGTCCGGGCCCACGCCCAGGTAGAGCCCGCGCTTGGGGCGGGCGAGCGTCACGGTGAGGGCCGCCGTGACGGCCGTGCCGAGGACGCAGCCGCGGTCGCCGTCGAGCCCGGAGGGCAGATCGATGGCGACGATCGGGCGGCCCGACGCGTTCATCTGGGCGATGGCGGAGGCCGGGAGGCCCGTCACGGGAGCGTTCAGGCCCGTTCCGAAGACGGCGTCCACCAGCAGGTCGCTGGTCCGGAGGAGCGGAGCCAGCACAGGGCCGAGAGCGGATGCCTTGTCCACCGCGTGGCATGGGCCGCCGGCTTTCCGAAACTTTTTCAGGTTCGTCGCGGCGTCACTCGTGAGGGACGCGGGGGCATAGAGGAGGGCGACGCGCGCCTGGCAGCGCCGCTTGCGGAGGAGCCGGGCGACGACGAATCCGTCGCCGCCGTTCTGGCCCTTGCCGGCGACGATGGTGACGGTCTTCCCGCGCAGGGGGCCGAAGCGGCGCTCCATCTCGCGGGCCACCGCCAGGCCGGCGTTCTCCATGAGACGGAGGCTGGGAATGTTCCGCCCCTTGATGGCGGCGCGATCCAACTCGCGCATCTCGGCGGCGGTGACGAGTTCCATGGGTCGCTATCGGAGGAGGTCTTTCATCTCCCGCGTCGCCCGTTCGAGCCCGACCGACACGGCGCGGGCGATGATGCTGTGGCCGATGTTGTATTCGACGATCTCGGGGATGGACCGCAGGCGGCGCACGTTGCGGTAGTTGAGGCCGTGCCCGGCGAGGACCGCCATCTCCAGCTTGTACGCAAGGCGCGCGCCCTGGGCGAGGGCTTCGAACTCGGTGTCCTGCTCCTTGAGCCCCGTGGCGTTGGCGTAGCGGCCCGTGTGCAGCTCGACGCAGTCGGCCTCCACGCGGCGGGCGGCCTTGATCTGCTCGATGACGGGATCGACGAAGAGGCTGACCGCGATCCCGCATTGGTGCAGCAGCGTGATCAGGTCCTTGTACCGCTGGCTGTTGCCCGCGACGTCCAGGCCCCCTTCGGTGGTGAGCTCCTGCCGGCGCTCCGGGACGAAGGTGACGAGATGCGGCTTGATCTCCATGGCGATGCGGGCCATCTCGTCCGTGGCGGCCATCTCGAGATCGAGCTTGGTCTGGACGATTTCCCGGAGGAGCCGCAGGTCGCGGTCCTGGATGTGGCGGCGGTCCTCCCGGAGATGCACGACGAGGCCGTCGGCGCCGCCCATCTCCACGAGCACAGCGGCCGCGACGGGGTCCGGCTCCTTGCCGCCCCGCGCCTCGCGCAGGGTCGCCACATGGTCGACGTTGACGCCCAGCCTAGCCATAGAGTGTGGGTATTATGGCAAATCGGGGGAACGGGTACAAGCCGCTAGGCGATCAGTTTCGAGAGGGCCGCGACGCCGACGAAGACCGCGACGGAGCCGACGAGGGCGACCCAGAAGCCGAACCGCTCGACCGTCAGGAGGTAGAAGCCGACGTACGCGAGCCACGGGACGACGAAATACAGCAGGTTCTTCGCGTAGGGGACGGTGGGCGCCGCGCCCGCGCTCTCGTAAATGAAGATGAACGTCAGGACGGTCAGGGTGGGGAGCGTCGAGACGAACGCCGCCAGCCAGCTGCGCCCCAGGCTGCCCGCCCAGGTGGAGACGCTCACGACCGCGCCGCCGATGATGAAGTAGAGCGCGTATTTCATGACGGGCCTCCTCTTGCAAGGACGGGCGTGACCTTCCCGCTCCACCGCGCCCCGGCGGTCAGCATGGCGGGGAAGCGCCCCAGGGCCGCCGCCACGGCGTCCGCCCCGGTGGTGGTCCGCGCCAGCGCGGCGAAGAGCGAGCCGGCATAGAGCCGGGATGAAAAGTTCCGGCGCCAGCCGGCCGCATAGGCCCGCGCGATCGAGGGCAGCGCCCGTCCCTCCCGCGCCTCCTGTTGCCGGCTGATCAGCAGGTCGCACAGCAGGCGCGCGGACTGCAGGGCCATCGTGATGCCCTCGGCGATGATCGGATGCGCTTCGCCGGCGGCGTTCCCGATCAGGAACGTCCCGGGCAGGCCCCGCGCGCGTAGGACGGGGCGGATCGGCCCGACCGACAGCCAGGCGCCGTCCAGCTCGGCGCCCGCGAGCGCGTCGCGCACCCCTCGGCAGGAGGACCGGATGTGCTCGAAGACGGCTTCGGCGGCGCCGGCCTCGGGCCGGGCCCGACGGCAGCGGTCCAAGGTTTCCCGCCTGATGCAGCAGGACAGGCTGAGACGGTCCCCGTCGGTGTGGACCATGCCGCCATAGCCGCCGGGAAAGACGAGCAGGGGCATCAGGCCGGCCGGCAGGCGCGCGTCCCGAAAGCGGGCTTTGAAGGCGAAGAGATCCGACGGACGCCTGGCGCGCCGGACGGCCTGCGTGGGGAGGGAGCCGGGGTCCCAGGAGCCGTGCGCCAGAATGACGACGGGCGCGCGCAGGGCGGCGGCGTCCTGCTTGTCCCTGGCGACGATGCGGCAGACGTGGCGCCCGCCCTCCCGGTCCAGGCCCGCCGCCGTCCAGGGCTGCCAGACGGTGGCGCCGGCTTCCGCCGCATGGCGCAGGAGCAGCTGGTCGAGATGTTCCCGCCCCAGGGCGCGTCCCCATCCGCCGTCGCCGCCCGTCTCCGCGCGCGGCATGTCGGATATGAGGACCGAGTCATTGACGAAGAGGCCCACCTGCCGGACCTCCGGGCCGGCCAGGCGCAGAAACGAGTCCGCGACCCCGAGGTCGCGCAGCAGCGGCATCGCGGTCGCGGACACGAATTCCCCGCACACTTTGCGCCGCGGGAAGCCGGCCTTCTCCACCACGGCGACCGACCAGCCGGCCCGCGCCAGCATCAACGCGGCGGCGGCGCCGGCCGGGCCGCCGCCGATGATCACTGCCTGGTAGGTGTCCCTCATGCGCGCTGTGCGACGAAACAATGGCTGAACAGCCCCGCCGCATACTCCTCCAGCCGGTGCCCGGAGGAGGCGGGCCAGAGCGCCGACAGTTCACGATCGGCAAACCCGGCGCGCACGCTGACCACGGCGTCGTGCCGCGACACGTCGTTGCAGCCGATCGCTCCCAGCAGGAGGCTGCCGGCGACCGCCCCGTAGGACCGCCGGGGCTCGCAGGCCACGAACAGGTCCGCCCGTGCCGCCGCGGACGCGAGCAGCGCCGTGAGCTGCGGGGCGTGAAAATGATGGAGGAAGAGGTTGGCGAGCATCAGGTCGACGGACCCGGGCGCGGCCTGCTGCAGCCAGGTCAGGGCGTCGGCTTCGGCGCTGTCCACCGTCCAGCCCAGGGCGTTGAAGGCCGCGCGCGTGCCCTTGCTGACAAGACTCTGCCGGTCCACGAACATGATTGTGCCCCCCTGCCAGCGCAGCGCCGGCCGTTGCACCACCCGCAGCAAGAGAGTCCCGTCCCCGGCGCCCAGCTCCACGATGAGCCGCGGGGGGCGGGCGTTCCGCAAGGCGCGCGCGAGGATGGCGGCGTTCCCCATCACCCGGTTGACCCGTTGAAGGTCGCGTCGCGAACGGGAGGCGCGGGGATCGTCCTGGTCGAGCACGTCCAGCCACTCGGGCTCGACGCATCGCGCCAGACTCATGACGCCCGCGCGGGGCCGACCTCGAGGAGGGCGCCATGACAGCTGAACCCCGCCCCGAAGGAGGACAGCCACCACCGCCCGCCCGGCGCATTCTTGCGCAGCGCCTCCTGCAACACGAAATAGACGAAGGCGCTGCTCAGGTTGCCGTACGCGTTCAACATATCGCGGCTCCACCGGAGATCGCCGGCGCCGAGGGCCATCCGTTCCTGCAGGGCCTCCAGCACGTCGCGCCCTCCCGCGTGCCAGATCCATGTCCGGATGTCGCTGCGCGGGACGTTCGCTGTCGCCAGGACCTCGTCGAGCACGGCTTCCGCCTGCGCGGCCGCCAGCGCGGGGACCGACCGCTTCAGGACATTGCGCAGCATCCCCTGTTGTTGTTCGAAGCGCAGCGCGTCCCGGTCGGCGGGGACGAGGGCGGAGCCGGAGGTCTTCCAGTGGATGCGCCGGTTGCCGGACTGGGGTTCGCGCGCCAGGACGGCCGCGCCCGCCCCGTCGCCGAACAGGCACGCGCTGACGAGCACGCCGGGATCGTTATCCAGGTAGAAGGCGGCGCTGCACACCTCGACGCAGATGGAGAGCGCGTACCGGCACCGTCCGGCGGCCAGCAGGGCCTCCGCCGTGCGCAGGTTCGGCAGCGCCGCCCCGCAGCCCTGCCCGACGAGGTCCAGCGCGAGCACGTCCCGGCGGAGCCCCAGGCTCTCCGCGACGTAGCTGGTCAGGCCCGGGCAGAGATAGCCGGTGCACGTGCTGACGATGACGGCCTCGATGTCGTCCGCCTGGCGGCCGGCGTCGCGCAGGGCGCGCCAGGCGGCGTCGGCGGCCAGGAGCGGCGCGTGCCGGACGAACCGGCGGTGCAGCGTGTCCGGGTTCAGGTCGAAGGCTTCCTTCAGCGAGTCCAGCGCCAGGCAGCGCGACGTGATGCCGTTGTTCCCGAGCAGCACGGTTTCCAGGATGGTCCGCGCGCGCGCGGTCAGTTCCGGAAACTGCGGCGACGCCTGGAAGGCGGTCCAGCACTCCGTCTGGGTGTAGCGGTTTGGAGGCGTGGCGGTCCCGAGTCCGAGAATGTACATGGCCGGATTTTAGCAGATCACCGGGGCGCCAGCGCCGGAAGATCGGCGGCCGGCGTGCCGGCCCTGGGGCTGTAGTATTTCAGGGCTTCGGGCATCCACTCCTCGAGCTGCTTGATCCGCGTGCCGTGGCCGGGGTGGGTCGAGAGAAACTCGGGCGGCTGTCCTTTCGAGACTTGTTCCATTCGCTCCCAGACGTGCACCGCCTCGTGGGGATCGTAGCCGGCCTGCGCGGCCAGGAGCAGGCCGATATGGTCGGCCTCGGATTCATGCGTCCGGCTGAACGGGAGAATAAATCCATATTGCGCCAGTGCGCCGCCGGCGAGTTGGGCGATTTGCGGGTCAATCCCTTGGGAGGCGGCTCCCAGCGTTGCGAGCCCGACGGCCAGTTGCGCCGCCATGCCCTGGCTCATGCGCTCCGCGCCGTGCCGGGCCAGCGCGTGGGTGACCTCGTGCCCCATGATGGCGGCAAGGCCGGCTTCGTTCTTCGCGACCGGGAAGATGCCGGTATAGACGGCGATCTTGCCGCCCGGCAGCGCGAAGGCATTCATGGTCTTGTCGTCCTTGATCACGCTCACCTCCCAGTCGAACTGCTGCGCCGTCTCCGCGTATTTCGAATGTTTGGCCGCCTCGATGATGCGCGCGGCCACGCGCTTGACGGGCTCGACTTCTCGGGCATCGTGGGAGATTTTGACCTTGGGATCGTGGAGGACCTGCTCGTACGCCTGCGCCCCCATCTGCATTTCCTGGGACTCGGACACCAGCAGGAACTGGGAGCGTTCCGTGTAGGGGTTGGTCGCGCAGGCGGCCAGCGCCAGCGCGCCGGCGGCGAACGGCAGACTCCAAGGTCGGTCTTTCATCGGGGGCATCTCCTGCTCACGGGACCCGGTGCGGGGCCCATTCTACCAGGCGCCCGTGAGTCGTCAAGCCGGGTTTCCCTATGGTAGGCTGTCGGCGTGGGAAGCTTCAAGCTCGTCTCGGACTTTCAGCCGGCGGGGGATCAGCCGCGCGCGATCGACACCCTCGCGGACGGCCTCACGCAAGGGCTGCCGCACCAGGTCCTGCTGGGCGTGACCGGCTCCGGCAAGACGTTCACGCTCGCGAACGTGATCGCGCGTGTGCAGAAACCCACGCTCGTCGTCGTCCACAACAAGACCCTGGCGGCCCAGCTCTACCGCGAGTTTCAGGGCTTCTTCCCGGAGAACGCGGTGGAGTACTTCGTCAGCTACTACGACTACTACCAGCCCGAGGCGTACATTCCGTCCACCGACACCTACATCGCGAAGGACGCCTCGATCAACGACACGATCGACCGGATGCGGCACTCGGCGACCAGCTCGCTGTTCGAACGGGACGACATCATCATCGTGGCCTCGGTCTCCTGCATCTACGGCCTCGGCTCGCCCGAGGTGTACCACGGGATGCTGCTGTACCTGGAAGAGGGCCAGGACGTCCGGCGCGACGCCATCCTCAAGAAGCTCGTGGAGATCCAGTACCAGCGGAACGACCTGGATTTCCACCGGGGAACCTTTCGGGTGCGGGGGGACGTCGTCGAGATTTTCCCGGCATCGTCGGAGGACCAGAGCCTGCGCATCGAGCTCTTCGGCGACCAGGTGGACGCCATCCATGAGATCGATCCGCTGACCGGCACGTCGCTGCGGCGGCTCTCCAAAATCGCGGTCTATCCCAATACGCACTACCTCATCCCGCCGGACCGGTTCGACCGCGCGCTCAGCGGGATCGAGGCCGAGCTGGACGGGCGGATCGCCGAGTTCACGCGCAACGGCCAGCTGCTGGAAGCCCAGCGCATCGAGCAGCGGACGCGCTTCGACCTGGAGATGATCCGGGCGATGGGCTACTGCCACGGCATCGAAAACTATTCGCGCCACCTGAGCGGGCGGCAGCCGGGCGAGCCGCCGCCGACATTGCTGGATTACTGTCCCAAGGACTATCTCCTGGTCGTGGACGAGTCGCACGCGACGGTCCCGCAGGTGCAGGGGATGCAGGCCGGCGACTACTCGCGGAAGAAGAGCCTGGTGGATTACGGTTTCCGGCTGCCCTCGGCGATCGACAACCGGCCGCTGAAATTCGCCGAGTTCGAGCGCATCGTCCGCCAGGCGATCTACGTGTCGGCCACGCCGGGTCCCTATGAGATGGAGAAGGCGGGCGAGCGGGTGGTGGAGCAGATCATCCGCCCGACGGGCCTGATGGACCCCGAGATTTCCGTCAAGCCGGCCAAGGGCCAGGTGGACGACCTGCTGGGGGAGATCAAGAACCGGGTCTCGATGGGGGACCGGGTGCTGGTCACGACGCTTACCAAGCGGATGGCGGAAGACCTGACCGAGTACTACCACGACCTCGGCGTGAAGGTGCGGTATCTCCACTCGGACATCGACACGCTGGAGCGCACGGAGATCATCCGTGACCTGCGCCGCGGGGTGTTTGACGTGCTGGTCGGCATCAACCTGCTCCGCGAAGGCCTGGACATTCCCGAGGTCTCGCTGGTGGCGATCCTGGACGCGGACAAGGAGGGCTACCTGCGTTCGGAGCGGTCATTGATCCAGACGGCGGGCCGCGCGGCCCGCAACGTGAACGGGGCGGTCATTCTCTACGGGGACGTGATGACGGCGTCCATGAAACGCACCGTCGAGGTGACGACGCGGCGCCGCACGCTGCAGGCGGAGTTCAACCAGGCGCACGGCATCACGCCGGAGACGATCAAGAAGGGCATTCCGAAGACGCTGTACGAGGCGTCGGAGGGCGATTACGTGACCGTGCCGATCGCCGCCGAAGAGGCGCCGGCCTATGCGCTCGACGGCGATCCCGGCCCGTTGCTGAAGCGCCTGGACGCGGAGATGAAGGCGGCGGCCAAGGAGTTGAACTTCGAGCGCGCGGCGCAGGTTCGCGACCAGATCAAAGCCCTCAAACGGCAGGTCCTGGAGTTGGGCGTCAAAGAGTAGGGAAAAGCGTTTCGGCTCTTGCCGGGAGTTTCACGATGTAAGTCCCGGGGCCTCTCACGTCAAGGACCAGCCGCCCTTCTTCGCTCATGCGGGCGATCTCCACGAAGACCTGGTTCCAGGTCAGGCCCGGGCAATCGAGGGCCAATTCTTCAAGCAAGCAGCCGGGAGAGCGGGAGACCGCCTCGAGGATAGAGTCTGCGACGGTCTGTTTCTGTTCATGTAACATGGCGATCGGCTTATGTGACGGGAATTGGATAGGGGGAGAACTCTACCAAGAGACTGCTCAGGTCTTCGGCATGCTCCTCTTCGCGTGCCAGGATGCCTTCCAGCATTCGCCTGCTCGCCGGCTCGTCGGTACGCCTGATCATCTTTAGGCAGCGATCAATGGCAATGCGCTGAGCCATCAGATCATTCCGGATGCTGTTCCGCAAGGACTGCGCCACGCTCTTGGTGCTGATTCCTCTGGCCGTGAAGTAATGTCGTTTATAGCGAAGGACGCAGACAATTTCCGCGGCAAGCGTTTCCTGCACCAAGTACGTCACACAGTCGGACTTCGCGTGGGTGCCGGATGTCAGCATACCTTCAGAATGGTGTCCTGCGAAGCAACCGGGCGTAGCGTGGATTGTCTGGGTGGTGATTCGGCCGCGGCGCCTGGGGCCAACAGAGACAGCGGAAGCCGAAAATGAGAAGGACCGCGAGTGCCGCGAGAATGACGACATCGGCGAGAATGTAGACGGACTGAAGGATTTCAAGCACGGGCAGCCCCCCAAGAAAGTCGCCCCGATGCTCAAGCCTAAAACAAATATGTAGTTCGAATCTGTGCAAAACTGCACAGTTTGGAAAAATTGACGGGGGCGACAGCGGAACCCAGCCCTTGGGCTAAGAGACCGGTAAGTAAAGGGAAACTAGTCGTGCAGGATGATATTGAGGAGGGAGCTGTGGACTTGCAACCCGCCGTTGTAGTCGATGAGGCCCAGTTTGCGGAACTTGTTCATGAAATAGCTGACTCGTGAGCGAGTCGTGCCGATGATCTCCGCCAGCGTTTCCTGGCTGATCTTCGCAATCACCGGCTCCGGCTTGCCTTCCTTCCCGAAGTTGGCCAGCAGGAGCAGCACCCGCGCCAGCCGTTTCTCACTGGAGTTGAAGAGCTGATCCACCAGGTCCTCCTCCAGCCGAATGTTGCGGGCGAGCAGATGGGCGAGAAACAGCTCGGAAAAGGTCGGTTCGTCGTGCAACACCTTGATCGTGCCCTGTTTCTCCAGCCGCACGATCGCGCACGAGGACATGGCGGTGGCGGTGGCCATGCGCAGCGGCTGGCCCGCGAGGCAGCCCTCGCCGAAGAAGTCGTCGGTCCCTACAATGCCGACGACCGCTTCTTTGCCCTGTTTGGAGATGACCGTGAGCTTGACCTTGCCGCTCTGGATAAAAAAGATGGCGTCGGCCGGGTCACCTTGCGAGAATACCTTCTGGTTCTTCCGGTAGTCGGCAATCGTTCTTCCTGCGCCAACCTTGGCCAGGAAGATATGGGGATCGAAAGGCACCTTTGCCTTCGGTTTCATGGGCAGCCTCTATCGAAGAGGAGTCAACAGGAAGGTATTATATATTGGGATTCCCGTTTTGGGCAACTGGGGGAAAAGAACATGGGCAGGCCCCGCTGTATCTAAATTTGTTTGTAGACGAAGACGCCCAGCAGGATGCCGATGAAGGTGAGGAGGTTCATCTTGAGGGTAAAGCCGAGGGTGACTTTCAGGAGCCAGAGATCGACCGTCACCGGCGGAGTGAGGCCGGGATGCACGGCTTGCGTGAAGGCGTTCTGAATGACGCCGGGAGGGAAGACGGCCAGCAGAATCTCTCCGAGCAGTCCGCCGAACAGACCGCCCACGATGACGCAGGTGATCAGGATCCAGGGAGACTTACGCACGCCCGCACTCTACTAAGTAACTTTCCCTGCTGTCAAGCGAAAATCCTATGCAAACACCAATAATGATCAATCTGGAGTGACTTGTCGCGCATTGGCCCGGTCCAATGCCGACGGCTTGAGGTGGGCGAGGAAACGCCTGACTGGTGACGACTTTTCGTTCCCGCAAACCCTGCAATCGCCTTGACAGTTCCGGTCCGGTTCCAGTAGACTTAAAAATCCAAATCTCTAAATTTTTTCAGTAAATAGGAGTTGCCGTGCTCGAAGCTCTATCGGCGAAACTGGATGGCATTTTGAAGCGCCTGCGCGGCCAGGGCGCCTTGACCGAAGCGACGGTCACGGAGGCGCTCAAAGAGGTGCGGGTGGCGCTCCTCGAAGCGGACGTCCACTTCAAGATCGTCAAGGAGTTCATCGAGCGCGTCCGCGTCAAAGCAATCGGCCAGGAGGTGATGCAGAGCCTGACGCCTGGCCATCAGGTGGTCAAGATCGTCTGGGAAGAGCTCTGCGCCCTCATGGGGCAGCAGCAGACGGGCCTTGCGCTCTCGTCCCTGCCCCCGACGATCGTCATGCTGGTCGGGCTCCAGGGCGCGGGCAAGACCACGACGTGCGGCAAGCTGGCCCGGCACTTCAAGGCGAACGGCAAGCGGGTCCTGCTGGTGGCGGCCGATCCGCGGCGGCCCGCGGCGGTGGAGCAGCTGATCGCGCTGGGCGCCCAGCTCGACGTGCCGGTGCATCGGGCCGAGACGCCGGGGCCCGACGCGGTGGCCCTGTGCGTGGCCGGCGTGGAACGCGGCCGCATGCAGGGCGTCGACGTCGTGATCCTGGATACGGGCGGCCGCCTGCACATTGACGACGAATTAATGGGCGAGCTGGCGGCGATCCGCGCGAAGACGGCCCCGCAGGAAGTCCTGCTGGTCGCCGACGCGATGATCGGGCAGGATGCGGTCAGGATGGCCGAGCAGTTCGACAAGCAGGTGGGCCTGACCGGCGTGATCCTGACCAAGGTCGAAGGCGACGCCCGGGGCGGGGCGGTGCTCTCGATCAAGGCCGTCACCGGCAAGCCGGTCAAGTTTCTCGGCACGGGCGAAAAGCTGGACGCCCTGGAGCCGTTCCATCCCGACCGGATGGCCTCGCGCATTCTCGGCATGGGGGACGTCCTGTCGCTCATCGAGAAGGCGCAGGACGTCGTCGACCGGGACCAGGCGGAGGCCGTGGCCCGGAAGCTCCAGGCGAACACCCTGACCCTGGAGGATTTTCGGGAACAGCTCCGGCAGGTCAACAAGCTCGGGTCCCTGGAGCAGGTCCTGGACATGCTGCCCGGCGGGGCGCGGCTGAAGGACGCCGTCGGCGAGGCGAAGGCGGAACGGGAGATGGCGCGCACGGCCGCGATCATCGACTCGATGACGCTGCGGGAGCGGCGCGATCACACCCTGCTCAACGGCCGCCGCAAGCAGCGGATCGCGAAGGGCAGCGGCGCCACGGTGCAGGATGTGAACCGGCTGCTCAAGCAGTATCTCGAGGCGCGCAAGATGATGAAGCTGTTGTCCGGCCAGGGCGGCCGGAAGAAGTTCGCCAGATCGATGAAGATGTTTTCATGAGCGACGCAACCCTAAACGGAGAGGAGACGTAATCACGTGGTGCGATTGAGACTCACGCGAGGGGGCCGGCACAAGCGGCCCTTCTATCGGATTGTGGCAGCGGATTCCAGGAAACCGAGAGACGGGCGGTACATCGAAGTCCTGGGCACGTACGATCCCTTGAAGTCGCCAGCTGCCGTGGCGATCAAACAGGAGCGGGTACTGGAGTGGCTCAAGAAGGGAGCCCAGCCGTCGGTGACGGTCCATCACCTGCTGCGCCAGGCCGGTGTGCTCAAGCCGTTGAAGGCGGCGCCCGCCAAGCCATAGAAGCATCCTGGTGTCCGCACCCGACCAGGAGGTGTGGCGATGGACGATCTCAAGGCGCTGATCGAGCTGATGGCGAAAGCCCTGGTGGACAAGCCGGACGAGGTGTCGGTCCGGGAGACGGACGGGGAGAAGACGACGATCATCGAGCTGCGGGTCGCCCAGGATGACCTGGGCAAGGTGATCGGCAAACAGGGGCGGACGGCGCGGTCGATGCGGACGATCCTGAACGCGGCCGGGACGAAATTGGGCAAACGATGCGTGTTGGAAATTCTGGAATAGGCGCGCCGGCAATGCTGGCGATCGGCCGGGTCGTGCGCGTCCACGGGCTGCGCGGCGACGTGCGGGTGCGGTCGCTCTCCGACGTGCCCGGCCGCTTTGCCACGCTCACGGCGGTCACGGTGGAAGAGCCGGGCGGCGCCCGGCGTCCCCTGGCCGTCAGGGCCGCGCGCCCGCTCGGGAACGATTACCTCCTGTCGTTTGAAAGCATCGAGACGCCCGAGGCCGCGGCCCGGCTGGTCGGCAGCCTCCTGCAAATCGCGGAGGACCAGGCGGCCCCGCTCCCGGACGGCCAGTACTATCAGCACGATCTCGTGGGGATGGCGGTCCGGACGGAAGAGGGCCTGCCCGTCGGAACGCTGGCGGACATCCTGCCCACGGGAGCGAATGAAGTGTTCGTGGTGCGCGCGGCGGATGGGCGGGAGCACTTGATTCCCGCCACCAAAGAAGTCGTGCGCCGGGTGGACGTGCCGGCCCGGCTGATGACCATCCGCCGGATCGCGGGCTTGCTGGAAGGCCACAACGCCGATGAAATGTGACATTCTCACCCTGTTCCCCGACATGGTGGAGGCGGTGGTCGCCGCCAGCATCGTGGGACGGGCGCGGGAAAAAGGCCTGGTGGAGATCCGGGCGGTCAACCTGCGCGAGTACGCGGAGGGGCGGCACAAGGTGGCCGACGATTATCCCTACGGCGGGGGGGCGGGCATGGTGCTCAAGCCCGAGCCGGTCTTTCGCGCCGTGGACGAGCTGCGCGCGCGGGACGGCAACCTGCGCCTGGTGATGATGTCGCCGCAGGGCCGGCTGTTCACCCAGGCCGTGGCGGAGGAGTTCGCCGCGGACACGCGGCGCGTGGTGTTTGTGTGCGGGCACTATGAAGGCATCGACGAGCGGGTCCGGCAGGGCCTGGCGCCGGAGGAGCTGTCTGTCGGCGATTACATTCTGACCGGCGGCGAACTGGCGGCGCTGATCGTGGTGGACGCGGCGGCGCGCTTGGTGCCGGGGGTGTTGGGCGACGAGCAGTCCGCGCAGGCGGAGTCCTTCGCGGGATCGCTGCTGGACTATCCCCAGTACACCCGCCCGCCGGTCTTCAGGGGGCTAGAGGTGCCCGAGATTCTCCGTTCCGGCGACCACCAGGCCATCCGGGCGTGGCGCCGGGCGCAGTCCCTCTGGAACACCTATTCCAAGCGGCCCGATTTGTTGGAGCGGGCGGAGTTGACGCCGGAGGACCGGCAAGTGTTGAACGAATTCTCGCGCGAAGGCGGCGCCTGAGGGCGAGCAGGAAGAGAGAGGAGAGACTGTCATGAATCGGCTTCAGCGGTTGAATGCGGCGATGGTCAAGAAAAACATGCCGGTCTTCGAGATCGGCGACACCGTCCGGGTCCATGTGAAGGTCGTGGAGGGCGAGAAGGAGCGCGTGCAGGTGTTCGAAGGCACCGTCATCAGCCGCAAGGGCGGGAGCAGTGCCGAGACCTTCACGGTCCGCAAAGTGTCGTACGGCGTGGGCGTCGAGCGGATTTTCCCGATCCATTCGCCGATCGTCGAGCGGGTCGACGTGGTGCGCCAGGGACGGGTCCGCCGGGCCAAGCTGTTCTACCTCCGGTCGAAGAAGGGCAAGATGGCCCGGGTGGCCGAGCGGGAATACATGGCGGAAGGCAAGCCCAAGCCGGACGCCGCGGCGCCGGAACCGGTCAAGGCCGGGGCCTGAACGCGGGCGGGCGCGCGTGCCGCTGGACCCCGACGATGCGTTCGAATGCGAAGCCTGGGTGCGCGGGTTCCGGTGCGTGGCCGGTGTGGATGAGGCCGGACGCGGCCCGCTGGCGGGTCCCGTCGTGGCGGCGGCGGTCGTCCTGCCCCGCCGGTGCCGACTGGAAGGCCTGCGGGACTCGAAACTCCTGAGCGAGCGGCAGCGCGAGCACCTGTACGCCCGGCTCCTCACGGCGGCCGTGGATATCGGCGTGGGGGTCGTGGACGCCGAGGTGATCGACGCGTTGAATATCCTGGAGGCGACCCGCCTCGCGATGGCCCAGGCCGTCCGGCATCTGGCGCCCGCTCCCGATTATCTCCTCCTCGACGCGGTCCTCCTGCCCGGGGTGGCGGCGGAACAGCGGGCGGTCATCAAGGGCGATCGCCTGTGTCGGTCGATCGCCGCCGCTTCGATCGTCGCGAAAGTCCTTCGCGACCGGCTGATGGCCCGGGCGCACGTCCGCTATCCGCAGTACGGGTTCCTCGCGCACAAAGGCTACGGCACCGCCGAGCACCTTCGCCAGCTGCTGCGGCACGGGCCCTGCGCCCTGCACCGGCGCAGTTTCGCGCCGGTCCGGGAGGTCGCCGTCCGATGAACGTCCGTACCGTGCTCGGCTCGGAGGGCGAGCGCGCCGCCGCCGCGTTTCTGGAAGCGCGGGGGTACCGGATCCGGGAGCGGAACTACCGGACCAGGCTGGGGGAGCTCGACCTGGTCGCGGAAGAGGGGGACACCCTGGTGTTCGTCGAAGTGAAGGTCCGGCGCAACGACCGGTTCGGCGGGCCCGCGGCGGCCATCACGGCCGCCAAGCAGGCCCGGATCGCCCGGCTGGCCCAGCAGTACGTGGTGAGCCGGCGGCTCGGCGGGCGGCCCTGCCGGTTCGACGTGGTCCTGATCTGGGGCGCGGATCCCGGGACCCGGCGGATTGAACTGCTGCCCGGCGCGTTTGAGGCGCCGGCGAACCGTTCCACCGCATGATCGAATTTTTCCATGTCTCCAAGGCGTATAACGGCCGGCCGGCGCTTCAGGATGTCAGCCTCACGATCGAGAAGGGGGAGTTTGTCTTTCTCACCGGAGCCAGCGGGGCCGGCAAGACGACCCTCCTCCGGCTGATCTTCCGCGGCGATGCCCCCGATGAAGGGCAGATCCTGGTGAACAACCTGAACCTGTTGCACGTCAAGAAATCCGCCGTGCCCTTCCTGCGCCGGACGATGGGATTCGTCTTCCAGGATTTCCGGCTGCTCCCGAAGAAGACCGTGTTCGAGAACGTGGCGCTGGCGTTGAAAGTGAGCGGGGTCCCGGAAGGCGTGCTGCGCGTGAAGACCACCGAGACCCTGGGGGCCGTCGGGTTGGGGCACAAATTGCACGCGCTGCCCTTGACGCTGTCGGCGGGCGAGCAGCAGCGGGTGTGCCTGGCGCGCGCCATCGTCAATGATCCGCAGATTCTTCTGGCGGACGAGCCGACCGGCAACCTCGATGCGGAGCTGTCCGGCGAGATCCTGGACCTGATGAAGGCGGTCAACGCGCGGGGCACGACCGTGTTGCTGGCGACGCACAACCGCGACCTGCTGCACCGCTTGCGGCGCCGGGTCGTGCGGTTGGAGCAGGGGCGCGTGGTGGAGGACGGATGTCCCGAGGCCTGACCCGGTTCCGTTATCTCCTGGGAGAGGCCGTGGACAACGTCCGGGTCAACCGGACCACGGCGTTCCTCGCGCTGGCCACGACGACGTTCACCATGCTGGGGATGGGCGTGTTTCTGCTCCTGTACCTGAACGTCCAGGACGCGCTCGGCTCGTTGCGGGAAGAGATCAAGGTCATCGTTTATCTCCGGGACGCCACGTCCCCGAAGGAGATCGCGCAGCTGCAGGGGGAATTGAGCGGGGACCCGGCCGTCGCGGCGGTCGAGTTCGTGTCCCGCGAGCAGGCGCTCGCGACGTTCCGGGCGCAGTTTCCCTCCGAAGAGCGCCTGCTCAACGGCTTGGGCGACAATCCATTCCCGGCGTCGCTGGTAGTGAAAGTCGGCCCCGCCTACCGGTCGTCGGAGCAGGTCGGCGCGCTGGTGCAGTCGCTCCGGGCGCGCGCCGAGGCCGAAGAGGTGTTGTACAGCCAGGACTGGATCGAGAACCTGGCCGTCGCGGTCCGGTATTTGCGGGTGCTGGGCGTGGGCATCGGCGTCGTGCTGGCCGCGTCCATGGTCACGATCCTGGCCAACACGATCAAGCTGACGCTGTACGCGCGCCGCGAGGAGATCGCGATCCTCAAGCTGATCGGCGCGACGACGGGGTTCATCAAGATGCCGTTCGTGCTCGAAGGGGCGCTGCTGGGGGGCGTGGGCGCCCTGTGCTCGCTGTTTCTGCTGCGCGTGCTGTTCGGGCTGGCGGAAAGCAAGCTGGCCCTGAAGGGCACCTTTTGGGGCGTGGGGCACGGGCTGGCGTTTCTGCCGGACCGCGTGACCGTCGCGTTCCTGCTGCTGGGGGTCATGCTGGGGTGCCTGGGGAGCATGGTGTCGCTGGTCCAGTTTCGCGATGCGAGGGGATGATGCGGATCGTGGCGTCGGCGGCGGTGGCGGTCTTGCTGGCGGGCGCGCCCGCCCTGGCCGCGCCGGAGCGCAACGATCCGGTTTCCGAGAAGATCAGGAAAGAGCGCCAGGCGCTCGAAAAACTGAAGGATGAGATCAAGGAGAAGAAACAGAAATCGGACGAGGCGCAGCGCAAGGAAGCCTCGGTGCTGCAGGAGCTCGAGGAGGCGGACCACCGCATCAAGCTCCGCCGGGATGATTTCGTGCGGGTGAACGAAAAACTCCGGGAGAAGGACCGCGAGATCGCCGAGACGACCGCGTCGCTCCATCGGCTTCGGGAGCGGATCGTCCAGCGCGAGGGGTCGATCCGCAGCCGCCTGCGGCTGATGTACAAGGAGGGGCCGAACGGCCACTTGAAGCTTTTGCTCGCCTCCAGCGGGTACAATGATCTGCAGGCCCGGCTGGCGTCGTTGCGGTGGATCTCGCGGCGCGAGTTCCAGTTGCTCGAAGGCCATCGCGTGGACCGGGTCCGGCTCGAAGCGACCGAGTCGCACCTGCTGCGGGTGCGCGGCGAACTCCAGGGGTACCAGCAGGAAATCGCCGCCAAGCTGGCGGCCGTCAAGGAGGAGCGGACCAAGAAGGACCGCCTGCTGGCGCGGGTGCGGAGCGAGAAGGTCATGTACGTCAAGGCGGTCGAGGAGCTGGAGAAGTCCGCCCAGCGCGTCGAAGGCCTGCTCCGGGAGTTTGAAGCGCGCCGCAAAGCGGCGGCCTCGGCGCGCACGGCGCCCGCCGGCGAGGGACTGGCCCGGCTCAAGGGCCGGCTCGGCTGGCCCACCGAGGGGGACGTGGTGGCCCTCTTCGGCCGACAGAAGCACCCGAAGTTCGATACGTACATTCAGCGCAAGGGGATCGAGATCCGCGCCGGCCAGGGCACCGTCATCCGGTCGGTCTCCGACGGCGTCGTGGCCTTCGCCGATTGGATGCGCGGGTACGGGCTGCTGACCATTGTGGATCACGGCGAGGGGTTTTTCTCCCTGTACGCCCACGCGTCCAAGCTGCTGGTGAGCGTCGGGGACAGCGTCCGCGGGCACCAGCCGATCGGGGAAATCGGGGATACCGGGCTGACCGGGGAGAGCACGTTGTATTTCGAGCTGCGCCAGGGCGGCGAGGCGTTGGATCCGCTGGCCTGGCTGGCGCGGCGGCGATAAGTCCAGGTCCGAGGAATAAAGGAGCATGGTGATGGAAGGCACGAGACAGGCGTGGAAAACGAAAGCGGGATGGGCGGCGGTGTTTCTGGGGACCCTGGTCCTGGGCGTGTTGCTCGGCAAGGGTTGGGACCGGGCCGTGCTGGCGACCGAGACGTACGAAGAGCTGAAGACCTTCACCGAGGTGCTCGCCCACGTGCAGAAGCATTACGTCGAGGACGTGAAGACCAAGGACCTGGTGTACGGCGCGATCCGGGGGATGCTCTCGACCCTGGACCCGCATTCCGCGTTCATGCCGCCCGAGGTCTATAAGGAAGTGCAGGTCGAGACCAAGGGCGAGTTCGGCGGCGTGGGCATTCAGATCGGAATGAAGGACAACCGGCTGACGGTCATCGCCCCGATCGACGGCACGCCGGCCGAGCGGGCCGGCGTCAAGGCGGGGGACTTCATCATCAAGGTCAATGACGAGTCGACCAAGGACATGACCCTGCTGGACGCCGTGCAGAAGATGCGGGGCCAGAAGGGGACCAAGGTCACGCTCACGATCCAGCGGGAGGGGGTGGCGGAGCCGCTCGTGTTCGGGCTGGTGCGGGAGGTCATCAAGATCGAGAGCGTCCGGTTCAAGATGCTCGACGGCAATATCGGCTACGTCCGGCTGACCCAGTTCCAGGACCAGTCCTCGAAGGACGTGGCGAACGCGGTCCGCAAGCTGCGCGAGCAGAAGATGCAGTCGCTGGTCCTCGATCTCCGGAACAACCCGGGCGGGCTGCTGAACTCCGCCGTGGAGGTGTCGGAGCAATTCGTCGGCTTGAATCGCCTGATCGTGTACATCAAGACCCGCGAGGGCCGGAAGGACGATTACGTCTCCCATAACAAGGAGCAGCCGGAGGACTATCCGGTCATTGTGCTGGTGAACGAGGGGAGCGCCAGCGCGTCCGAGATCGTGGCCGGGGCGCTCCAGGACTGGGGCCGCGCGGTTGTCGTCGGTGTCCAGACGTTCGGGAAGGGCTCGGTGCAGACCATTCTGCCGCTCGCCGACGGTTCGGGCCTGCGCCTGACGACGGCCAAGTATTACACGCCCAAGGGGCGCAGCATTCACGGGGTCGGGATCACGCCGGATATCGTGGTCAAGGGCAAGCCGTCCGCGACGCCGCCGATCCGGGAGAAGGACCTGGACAAGACGCTTCGGGAACCGGGACGCGAGGGGGCGCCGCCCCATCCGGAAGGTCAGCCCGAGAGCCAGCCGGCTCCCAAGCCCGAATCGAAGGACGGGAAGAAGGATAAGGAGGCGGGCAAAGAGAAGGACGACGACGATCCGCAGCTGCAAAAAGCCGTCGAATTGCTGAAATCATGGATTATTTTCAAGGACTTACGCCCTGTGAAGCGGGACGACCGCGTGGAACGGGCGATGTAAAAAATGCTCCTAAAACGACCCAGAGGGGGTTGATTGAGCCGGAACGGGCCTTATAAAGGCGCTGTACTTCTTTACAGATCAATCCAGACCACAGATTCAACGTCAAAAAGGAGGGCGAGTGCTATGGGAGCGGGAATCAAGGAGAAGGAAACGAAAGCGGCAGCGGGGTTCAAGCCCCTGAAGGATCGGTGCTTTGTCAGCTATACCGAAGAGTTGGAGCGCACGGCCGGCGGGATCTACATCCCGGATGCCGCGAAAGAGAAGCCCCAGCGGGGGAAGATCGAGCGCATCGGCGCCGACGTGAAGGCGGTGAAGGAAGGGGATATCATCCTGTTCGACAAGTACTCCGGCAGCAAGATCAACGTGGACGGCACGGATTACCTGATCATCAAGGAAGAGGACATCCTGGGCATTTTTGACAAATAATCAGCCCCCCGCACGAGGGGGATTGACGATTGAAGAATTGAAGGAGGACTGACATGGCAGGGAAGCAGATTCTATATAGTGAGAATGCAAGAGCCGCGATTCTGCGGGGCGTGAACCAGCTGGCGGATGCCGTCAAGGCGACCTTGGGCCCCAAGGGGCGGAACGCGATCCTCGACAAGAAGTTCGGCGCGCCGCTGATCACGAAGGACGGCGTCACGGTGGCCAAGGAGATCGAGCTCCGGGATCCCTATGAGAACATGGGCGCCCAGCTGGTCCGCGAAGTGGCGTCCAAGACGAGCGACGTGGCGGGCGACGGGACCACCACCGCGACCGTGCTGGCGCAGGCGATCTACCGCGAGGGCGTCAAGAACATCACGGCCGGCGCGAACCCGATGGACATCAAGCGCGGGATCGACAGGGCCGTTGAAGTCGTGAACGAGGAGCTGAAGAAGCTCAGCAAGCCCTGCAAGGGCAAAAACGAGATCTCGCAGATCGGGACCATCTCGGCCAACAACGACAAGACCATCGGCGATTTGATCGCCGAGGCCATGGACAAGGTCGGCAAGGACGGCGTCATCACCGTCGAGGAGGCCAAGTCCATGACCACCTCGCTCGACGTGGTGGAAGGCATGCAGTTCGACCGCGGGTACATCTCTCCCTACTTCATCACGGACGCCGAGCGGATGGAAACCGCCCTCGAAGACGTGTTCATCCTGATCAACGAGAAAAAGGTCAGCAGCATGAAGGATCTGCTGCCGATCCTCGAGCAGGTGGCGAAGATGGGCCGGCCGCTGGTCATCATCGCCGAGGACGTGGAGGGCGAGGCGCTGGCCACCCTGGTCGTCAACAAGCTGCGGGGCACGCTGAACGTGGCGGCTGTCAAGGCGCCGGGCTTCGGCGACCGCCGCAAGGCCATGCTGGAGGACCTCGCGATCCTGACCGGCGGGCAGGTGATTTCCGAGGACCTCGGGCTGAAGCTCGAGAACGTCAAGCTGACGGACCTCGGCCGGGCCAAGCGCGTGACGATCGACAAGGACAACACGACCATCGTCGAAGGGCACGGCGACAAGAAGAAGATCGATGCCCGCACCAAGCAGATCCGGGCGCAGGTCGAGGAGACCACGTCCGATTACGATCGCGAGAAGCTCCAGGAGCGGCTCGCCAAGATCGTCGGCGGCGTGGCAGTGATCAACGTGGGCGCTTCCACGGAGACCGAGATGAAGGAGAAGAAGGCGCGGGTCGAGGACGCGTTGCATGCGACCAAGGCCGCGGTCGAAGAGGGCGTCGTCCCGGGCGGCGGCGTGGCCCTGCTCCGGTGCATCCCGGCGCTCGAGAAGATCAAGCTGGAGCACGATCAGCAAGTGGGCGTCAACATCGTGCGGCGCTCTTTGGAAGAGCCGATCCGGCAGATCGCGCAGAACGCCGGCCTGGAAGGCTCGGTCGTGGTGGAGCGTGTGAAGAAGGAAAAGGAAACGATGGGTTTCGATGCCGGCTCGGAGAAGTACGTGGACATGCTGGAAGCCGGGATCATCGATCCGACCAAGGTGACGCGCTGCGCCCTGCAGAACGCGGCCAGCGTGGCCGGGTTGATGCTCACGACCGAGGTCATGATCACGGAGATTCCGGAAGAGAAGAAGGCCCCGGCGGGCGGTCATTCGCACGGCGGCGGCGGCATGGAGGGGATGTACTAAACCCTCCCTGCTCGAACGAGCACGAAGGCCCCCGGAGGACATCCTCCGGGGGCCTTTTCATTTTGACGAGCGGTGTCTGGCACCCTTCCCGGCTCTGGCCGGTGCCTGACACCCTTAATCTGCACGCTTATAGCGTATATGCTATATTGCCGCATGAAAGAGGTGAAAGATGCGGAACAGCCTTAAAGACTTCAAAGCCCGAGCGCTTGCGCGCCCGGACGTGCGTCGCGAATACGAAGAGCTCAAGGAGGAGTTCGAGCTTCTCGACGAGATACTCAAGGCGCGGGCCGAGGCGGGACTCACTCAGGCTGAGCTCGCGGCCCGAATCGGCACCACTCAATCCGCGGTAGCCCGTCTGGAAACTGCGATGGGGAAGCATTCTCCGTCCATCGGAACTCTTAAGCGGTATGCCTCGGCGTTGGGGTATCGACTCCAAGTCCGTTTGGTGAAAGAGCAGAGTCGAACCCCGCGCGCAACACGGACACATTCAGACACAGCGGTCGGATCAAGAAAGGCACACGCCCAATGAGCGAAAACACAGCCGCACGCCCTGTCCTTACGCCGGATCAGCAGGTCCTCAACGACCTCTGGGAAGAGCACGTACGCGATGAGTTCGCGATCCGTGACACGGAGGCGACCCTTCGGACAATGGTTCCCGATGCCTACGTCAACCATGTTCCGGTGATGACCGGCGGCGTCGGCCACGGAGCGCTGCGCAGGTTTTACTCGCAGCTCTTCATCCCGCAGATGCCGCCGGACACCGAGATTGTGCCGGTCTCGCGGACCATCGGCACCGATCGGCTGGTGGACGAGATGATATTCCGCTTCACGCATACGATGGAGATGGCGTGGATGCTGCCGGGTCTCGCCCCCACCGGCAAGCGGGTTGAAATCCCGCTGGTCGTGATCGTCCACTTCCGAAACGGAAAGCTGGCGCACGAGCACATTTACTGGGACCAGGCGTCGGTGCTGGTTCAGCTTGGGTTTCTCGCCGCTTCCGGTCTGCCGGTGGCGGGCGCTCAAACAGCGCAGAAGGTGCTGCATCCGAGCCTGCCTTCGAATGAGTTGATCCGGCGGACGTGAACCGGCGTTCCTGCTCAAGCGAGCACAAAGGCCCCCGGAGGACAGCCTCCGGGGGCCTTTTCATTTTCGGGGGCTGGCGCTGCGCTAGACGTTGAGGACGAGGCAGGTGTTGGTCTTCGTGACGCCGTCCACCGCGCGGATCTTCGCCATGAGCAGGTCGCTGAGCACTTCCATGCTTTCGGCTTCGACCTGCACGATGAGATCGTAGTTGCCGCTCACGGCATACACCGCCTTGACGCCGGCGATGCGCTGGATCGTTTTATAGGCGCTTTTGCTGTGGTCGCCGGCCACTTCAGTGAGGATGAACGCGGACAGGGCCATGGGGCGGTCTCCAAACCGGCCGGACGGTAACAGAGGGCTGCCGGCAAGTCAAGGCTGCGGGCGCCCGGCGCGCAGCCGCGCGATCCCTTCGAGAATCTCCTCATCCCGGACCGTCACGCCGGGCAGCGTGCGCAGCAGCCGGGAGCGCACCAGCGCGTCGAGGTCGTCGAGCGTGCGAATCCCCAGACGTTCCGACAGGTGGCGGACAAGCGGCGGGCTGAAGCCGGGAAGCGCCAGCCAGGGCGCCAGTTCGGGGGGAACCTCCTCGGGCGGCGAGGCCCCGGCGTCGATGCGGCCGGTTTCGCAGAAGAGGGCGATCTTTTGCGCGAGGTCCTTGCCGATCCCTTTCAGTTTGATCAGCTCCCCGCGACGGGCCAGCTCGCCGGCGTCCTCCGTCAGGCGCTCGACGAGGCGGGCGGCCTGGCGGTAGGCCCGGACCCGGAATGGATTCGCCTGCTGGTTTTCCAGCTCGGCGGCGATGCGCCGGAGCTCGCCGGCGATAAGCTGGTTGCGGGGAGAGACCATGACGGGATTATACGGCGCGGTCCGCGCCATTGACAGCGTTTCCGAGCCGTATGGTATCATCCTCTCGCGATGCGCATCACGGTGAACGGCGAGGCTCGCGAGGTCACGGAGGGCCAGTCGGTGGCGGCGCTCCTGGCCGATCTCGGCATCCAGGCCGAGCGGGTCGCGGTGGAGCTGAACCTCAAGATCGTGGACCGCCGGGCGTTCACGGGGACCCCGCTGAACGACGGTGACCGGGTGGAGGTTATCGGGTTTATCGGCGGAGGGAGGCACGACGACGATGAGCGATGATCGGCTGACGATCGCCGGAATCGAGTTCCGCTCCCGCCTCTGGGTGGGCACGGGGAAATACAAGGACTTCGTCGAGACGCAAAAAGCCATCGAAGCGTCGGGCGCGGAGGTGGTGACCGTGGCCGTGCGCCGGGTCAACATCACGGACCGCAAGTCCGAGAACCTCCTCGATTACATCAGCCCCAAGACGTACAAGATCCTGCCCAACACGGCCGGGTGCTACACCGTGGAGGACGCGTTGCGGTACGCCCGGCTCGCGCGGGCCGCCGGCGTCTCCGATATGGTGAAGCTGGAAGTGATCGGCGACGAGAAGACGCTGTTCCCCGACACGGCCGGCCTGCTCGAAGCGGCGAAGATTCTGGTCAAGGAAGGCTTCATCGTGTTCCCGTACACCAACGACGATCCGATCGTCGCCAAGCGCTTGGTGGATGCCGGCTGTCCGGCCGTCATGCCGCTCGCCGCGCCGATCGGCTCCGGACTGGGCATCCGCAACCCGTACAACCTCAAGCTCCTCATGGAGGCCGTGAACGTGCCGGTGATCGTGGACGCGGGCGTCGGCACGGCGTCGGATGCCGCGCTGGCCATGGAATACGGCGCCGACGCCGTGCTGATGAACACCGCGATCGCCGGTGCGAAAGAACCCATCCTGATGGCGGAAGCCATGAAATACGCGGTGTGGGCCGGACGCCTGGCCTATAAGGCCGGCCGGATCCCGCGCAAACTCTACGCCACCGCCAGCAGCCCGATCGAGGGGATGCTCTGATCGGCTGGCATGGCCCCGGTCGATTTCTCGCTGTACCTTGTTACCGACCGTCATCAAACCGGCGGCCGCCCTCTCCGGGACGTGGTCCTGGCCGCGCTGCGCGCCGGGGTCCGTGCTGTCCAGCTTCGGGAGAAGGACCTGCCGACGCGCGCCCTGCTGGCGCTGGCCCGTGACCTGGCCGACCTGGCGAGGCCATACGAGGCCAGGATCCTCGTGAACGACCGCGCGGATGTCTGCCTGGCGGCCGGAAGCGGCGGGGTCCAGTTGCCGGCGGCGGGCCTGCCGGTGCCCGCGGCCCGTGGGCTGGTGGGGGCCGACCGGTTGATCGGCGTATCGGCGCACTCCGCGGACGACGCGGCCTGCGCCGAAAGGGACGGCGCGGACTTCGTCGTGCTCGGGCCGATCTTCGAGACCCCGTCGAAGCGCGCGTTCGGTCCTCCGATCGGGTTGCGCGAACTGGAGCGCGCGCGGACGCGGTGCCGGGTGCCGCTCTTCGGGATCGGCGGCATCACGAAAGATCGCGTGCGCGACGTGCTGAAAGCCGGGGCGCGCGGCGTCGCGGTGGTCGGCAGCGTGATGGCGGCCGAGGACGTCGAGCGCGCCGCGCGCGAATTGCTGCGGGAACTGGAAGGCTGATGCGCTTGCGTCCGCGCGGGTCGGTCGGTTGACCCGTCCGGGGGTGGGTGTTAGAATGACTTCGTGTCTGTGAACGTCGTTCCAGCGGGATTGCCGAAGAGACGCGACGATGGCCGAGATGAAGAAGACTCCGGGCCGGCTGAGTTCAATCCGTAACACGGTCAAGAAGCTGACCGGCCTGTCCGAGGACCATCCGGCAGAGGGCGCCATGAAGGACGAGCACGAAAGAGAACGGGAAAAACTGCTGGTGCAGATCCGTTCCCTGGAGGAGGAGGTGCGCCGCCTGCATCAGGCGCGGCACCAGCTCGACCAGACGACGAGGCAGAACGACCGGCTCACCGAGGCCCTGCAGGAGGCCAAGGCCCAGATTGAGGCGATGCGGGCCGAAGTGGACAAGCTCACGGCCCCGCCGTCCACCTACGGCATCTTCACCAGCGTGAACAAGGACCAGACGGTCAATGTCTACGTCACCGGCCGCAAATTGAAGGTCAATCTACATCCGTCCATCAGCGCCAAGACGCTCCGGAAGGGGCAGGAGGTGATCCTGAACGAGGCGTTGAACGTCATCGAAGCCTGCGGGTTCGACCTGCAGGGCGAGGTGGTCCGCCTCAAGGACGTCCTGGACGAGCGGCGGGCGACCATCACGCTGCGCACCGATGAAGAGCGGGTGGCCGAGTTGGCCGAGCCGCTGCTCGCCCTGAAGCTCAGCGTCGGGGATCATCTCCTCTACGACGCCCGTGCGGGCTACCTGCTGGAAAAACTGCCGAAGTCGGAAGTCGAGGAACTGGTCCTGGAGGAAGTCCCGGACGTCAACTACAGCGACATCGGCGGTCTGCGCGACCAGATCGAGCAGATCCAGGACGCCGTGGAACTGCCGTTCCTCCACGCCGACCTGTTCAAGGAGCACAAGCTGCGCGCGCCGAAGGGCATCCTGCTGTACGGGCCTCCGGGCTGCGGCAAGACGCTGATCGCCAAGGCTGTCGCCAACTCGATCGCCAAGAAGCTGGGGCACCTGACCGGCAAGGACATCCGCAGTTTCTTCCTGCACGTGAAGGGCCCCGAGCTCCTGAACAAGTACGTGGGCGAATCGGAGCGCCAGGTCCGCGAGGTGTTCAAGAAGGCGAAGGAGAAGGCGGATGACGGCTACCCGGTCATCGTGTTCTTCGACGAGATGGACGCCCTCTTCCGCACCCGCGGCAGCGGCATCTCGTCCGACATCGAGTCCACGATCGTGCCGCAGTTCCTCTCGGAGATCGACGGGGTCGAGCGGTTGAACAACGTGATCGTGATCGGGGCCAGCAACCGGCAGGACCTCATCGATCCCGCCGTGCTGCGGCCGGGCCGGCTGGACGTCAAGATCAAGATCGACCGGCCGGACAAGGCCGCGGCCAAGGACATCTTCTCCAAGTACCTCACGGCGGACCTGCCCTGGCATCCGGAGGAGCTGGAGCGGGACGGCGGGGACGCCGCGAAGACCGTCGAGCGGCTGATCGGGGTGACCGTGGAGTCCATGTACGCGCTCAGCGAGGAGAACCAGTATCTCGAAGTCACCTACGCCAACGGCGACAAAGAGACCTTCTACCTCAAGGACTTCTCCAGCGGGGCCCTGGTGGAGGGCATCGTCTCGCGGGCGAAGAAGTACGCCATCAAGCGCCTGCTCGGCACCGGCCAGCGGGGGCTGAAGGGCGACGACCTCCTCCGCGCCATCCGCGACGAGTTCAAGGAGCACGAAGACCTGCCGAACACCACCAACCCGGACGACTGGGCCAAGATCGCGGGCAAGAAGGCCGACAAGATCGTCCACGTCCGGACGATCACGATCGGATCCCACGAATCACGGCGGATCGAGACCGTGACCACCGGCCACTACCTCTGATATCACACGCCGTGCCCGAGACCACCGCATGATGATGCAGAAGCGAGCCTTCGGAACCGAAACGGAGTTCGGGATCGCCGCCCGCGACCCCGAGTCCATGGACCCCGTGTCCAACTCGCTGTTTCTGATCAACCACTACCCGCAGTTCCCCTCGCCGAAAATCCTGTGGGACTACGAGAACGAGAACCCGCTGCTCGACATCCGCGGCTTCGAAGTGGAGGGGGAGCGGGAGCGGCCGGGGCCGGATTACAATCGCCTGCTGAACAAGGTGCTGGCCAACGGCGGCCGCCTGTATGTGGACGGGGCGCACCCGGAATACTCGACGCCGGAATGCACGACGGCGCGGGACGCCGTCCTGTACGAGAAGGCGGGGGACCGCATCCTCGCCGCCGCGGTGCGGGCGGTGGAGCAGGTGCGGGGGCCGGGCAGCCTGCTCGTCTACAAGAACAACACGGACGGCAAGGGCAACAGCTACGGGTACCACGAGAACTACCTGGTGGCCCGCGCCATTCCCTTCGAGCGCGTCGCGCGCGCCCTCGTGCCGTTCCTGGTGACGCGCCTGCTGTTCGCGGGGGCCGGCAAGGTCGGGGCGGAGAACCAGACGGCGCCGGCCGTCTATCAGATTTCGCAGCGGGCGGACTTCTTCGAGACGCTGATGGATCTCAACACGATGGTCAAGCGGCCGATCATCAACACGCGCGACGAGCCGCACGCCGACGCCGCCAAGTACCGCCGCCTCCACGTCATCGCAGGCGACGTCAACATGGCCGAGTGCGCAACCTATCTCAAGGTGGGGACACTGGCCGTCGTGCTGGATATGATCGAAGACGGCTGGGCGCTCCCGGCGATCGAGCTGGAGGACCCCGTCCTGGCGATCAAGGCGGTGTCGCGCGATCTGGCGGTGAAGGCCGATCTGCGGCTCGCCGGCGGCAAGGCGGCGACGGCGATCGCCGTGCAGCGCGCGTATCTCAGGGCGGCGCAGGACTATTACGCGTGTCACGAGCTGACCCTGCCTGTCAAGGAAGTCCTGATCCGGTGGGAGGAGACGCTCGACAAGCTGGAGCGCGACCCCCGCGAGCTCGTCCGCGAGCTGGACTGGGTGGCCAAGCGCGACCTCATCGAATCCTACCTGGACCGCAAGGGCTGCGGATGGGAGGACCCGCGCGTGGCGATGATGGATCTCCAGTACCACGACGTCCGGCCCGACAAGGGGCTGTACTTCACCCTCGAGCGCGCCAACCGAGTGGAGCGCATCGTCATGGACGAGGAAGTCCGCCATGCCGAGCTGAATGCGCCGCTCGATACCCGGGCCTATTTCCGCGCGGCCTGCGTGAAGAAGTGGCCGCAGGAGGTGTACGCGGCGAGCTGGACGTCGGTGCTCTTCGACGTGGGCAACGCGGTGATCAAGAAGGTGCCCCTCATGGAACCTCTGCGCGGCACCGAGGCGCTTACGAAAGGCCTGCTCGACGAGTCCGACACGGTGGGCGCGCTGCTGGAAAAGTTGAAGGCCTGACCCCGTGCCCCTCTTCCTCGACGATCACGGGTCCAGCTTCTACGATTTTCTCGTGAGCCGCGGGCAGGACCTTCTGCGGGACGCGCCCCAGGCGGCGGGCCACGCGCCCGCCTCGGGTCCACAGCAGTCTTCGACCCTGCCGGCCTTTCCCCACGGCACCACCGTGCTGGCGATCCGGTTTCAGAACGGCGTCCTGATGGCCGGCGACCGCCAGGCGACCGAGGGGTTCCAGGTCTCCGGGCGCCGCATCGACAAGGTCTTCAAGACCGACGCGCATTCGGCCGTCGCCATCGCCGGCGCGGCGGGCCCCGCCGTCGAGCTGGCGCGCCTCTTCCAGGTCGAGTTGGAACACTATGAAAAGCTGGAAGGCGACGTGCTGTCGTGCGAGGGCAAGGCCAACAAGCTGGGCCAGATGGTGCGGGGCAATCTCCCGATGGCGTTCCAGGGACTGGTGGTCATCCCGCTCTTCGCGGGCTACGATCTGAAGCGGCGCGAAGGGCGGATCTTCAAGTACGACGTGACCGGGGGGCGCTACGAGGAAACGGAATACTACGCGACGGGATCGGGCGGCAAGGACGCGCGCGATACGATGAAGCAGTTGTACCGGCGCGGGCTCACCGACGCGCAGGTGCTCCGCATCGCGTTGGAGGCGCTCTACAACGCGGCCGAGGATGATGTCGGCACGGGCGGGCCGGACCTCGTCCGGGGCATCTATCCCACCGTGAAAGTGATCACCGAGGGCGGTCTCCGCGACGTGGAGGAACCCCAGGTCGCGGCGGCATGCCGGACCCTGATCGACGAACGGCGCGAGAGGGCCTGACGATGGCGCTTCCCTACTACGTCTCGCCGGAACAGATGATGGCCGACAAGGCCGAGTATGCCAAGAAAGGGATCGCCAAAGGCCGCTCGATCGTCGCCATGGAATATGCCGACGGCGTGTTGCTGGTGGCGGACAACCCCAGCGCATCGCTGCACAAAATTTCCGAGATGTACGACCGCATCGCGTTTGCGGGCGCCGGCAAGTACAACGAATTCGAGATGCTGCGCAAGGCCGGCATCCGGCACGCCGACCTCAAGGGCTACACCTACAGCCGGGAGGATGTGGCGGCCAAATCGCTGGCCAACGCCTATTCGCAAACCATCGGCAGCATCTTCAGCGCCGATCCCAAGCCGCTCGAGGTGGAGCTGCTGGTCGTGGAAGTGGGCCAGGACGGCAAGCCCAACGAGATCTACCGCATCTCCTACGACGGGAGCATCATCGATGAAAAGGGGGTGGCGGCCGTCGGGGGCAAGGCGGAGGCGCTCCTGACGTTCCTGAAGTCCCGGTGGGCCGCGCCGACCCTCGCGCTGCGGGAGGCGCTGAAGCTGAGCATCGACGCGCTGGATACCGTCACCAATCAGAAGCTGGCGGCTGAAGGCTTGGAGTTGGCCGTCCTGGACCGCACCAGGCCCGGCCGCGCCTTTCGCCGGGTTGCTCCGGGAGAAGCGAGAGCTCTCTTGAATTCGCCATGAAGCCGCGCATCTTCGGCCTTGAGAACGAGTACGGCCTGATCTTCTCCCCGAACGGTCGCATCTACCTCCCCATCGAAAAAATCCTCGGCTACATCTTCGAAGGCCTCATCCCCAACAGCTGGCCCTCGAACGCGTTCCTCGTGAACGGCGCGCGCTTCTACCAGGACACCGGGTGCCATCCCGAGTATTCGACGCCGGAATGCGACAGCATCGAGGACCTGGTCGTGCACGACAAGGCGGGGGAGCGTCTGCTGGAAGCGTGCTTGCCCGCCGCCGAGGAGCGCCTGCGCGAAGAGGGCCTCTCGGGCGAGATCTACATCTTCAAGAACAACACGGACTCGCTGGGCAACACCTACGGTTGCCACGAGAACTTTCTGATGCGGCGGGACGTGGACTTCTGGAAGGTCACCGAGCAGCTCATTCCCTTCTTTGTGACGCGGCAGGTCTTCGCCGGCGCCGGCAAGGTCCTCAAGGTCTCCGGCAAGGCCCAGATGTTCATCTCCCAACGGGCCCAGCACATCCACGAAAAGACGTCGTCGTCCACCACGTCGTCCCGCAGCATCATCAATACCCGGGACGAGCCCCATGCCGATGCGGAGAAGTACCGGCGGCTGCACATCATCGTCGGCGATTCGAACATGTCGGAGGTGGCCACCTACCTCAAGGTCGGGACGGCGGCGCTGGTCCTCTCGATGATCGAGGACGGGCATACCGTGACGCACATGGAGCTGGACGACCCTGTCAAGGCCATCCGCGAGATCGCCCGCGATACGACGCTTAAGAAGAAGATCAAGCTCGAGGACGGACGGGAAATGACGGCCGTCGAAATCCAGCGTGTCTACCTGGAGCGCGCCATGGAGTATCTCTGGTCCCTGGACGAGGATCCGGTCGCCGCCGAGATCGTCCGCCAGTGGGAGGACGTGCTCAACCGGCTGGAGGACGACCCCATGCAGCTCTGTCAGGAGCTGGATTGGGTCATGAAGAAGCGGCTCATGGTGCAGTATATGGAGAAGAAAGGCTGTGGGTGGGATGATCCTCGGATCACGATGATGGACCTCCAGTACCACGACGTGAAACGGGCCCGGGGCCTGTATTACCTGCTGGAAAAGCAGGAGATGGCGAAACGCATGGTGTCCGAGGACGCCGTGCAGCGCGCCATGACGAATCCGCCGCAGACGACGCGCGCAAAAGTGCGGGGCGACTTCATCCGGTTCGCCCGCGCGAAGAACCGTTCCTACACGGTGGACTGGACATATCTCAAGCTGAACGGGTACTGGGAAGAGACCATCCTCTGCATGGACCCCTTCAGTTCGTCCAACCGGCGGGTGGAAGAACTCCTCTCCCAGGTCTCGGGGCAACGGGCGTTTCGCTGACGTGCGGCCCCGAGTTCCGCAGCCGGCCTTCCTGCTCCTCACGCTGACGGCCTGCTGGTGCCTGATGGCGGCGGACGGCCCCCGCGCCTCTGACCCGGCCGAAAAAGTCTTCAAGACGAAGCAGGGGGACGTTCTCTATCTCACGTTGCATGTCGAGGGGGAGCCCTCGTCGGTAGAGGGGCGGTTCCGCGACCGCCGCGTGCCCTTTTTCAAAACGGGGCGGGCGGGCGAGTTCGGCGCACTGGTGGGGATCGACATGGCCGACGCTCCGGAAACGGACACGTTGAAAGCGGAGATCACGTATCCGGACGGCGTGCGGAAACGGGTGTTTCGGGTCGCCGTGGCGCCGGAGGATTTTCGCGAGCAGCGCATGACGCTCCCGAAGGGCCAGGTGGACCCCGACGCCGTGGCGTTGAAGCGGATCAACCTGGAGAAAGAGAAGGTGAAGGCCGTCCTCGCGGGCTTCACACCGGATCGGCTCTGGGGCGCGGGATTTCTGGTGCCCGTGGAGGGGCCTGTCACCGGGGCCTTCGGCAGCAAGCGCATCCTGAACGGCCAGCCGCGCAACCAGCACAACGGCGAGGACATCGCGGCGTCGCTCGGGACGCCGGTGAAGGCGACCAACGACGGCGTTGTCCGGATGGTGGACGAGCACTTCTTCAGCGGCAAGGGCGTCATTCTCGATCACGGGCTCGGACTCTTCACGATGTACTTTCATTTGGACTCGACGGCGGTCCGGGAGGGGGCGCGGGTGAAGCGCGGCGACGTGATCGGGACGGTCGGGCAGTCCGGGCGGGCCACCGGCCCGCACCTGCACTGGGGCGCCTGGATCAACGGCTCCCGCGTCAACCCCTTCGCGCTTGCCAGACTCTCTTTCGATAGATAATGCGGGTCCTGCCACCGCATAGCCCAGCGCAGCTGGGCGTTTCGCCGTCGCAGCCCCGCAGACCCGGCTGTACGCCCTGCGCTGCATCTGGGCACCCATGCGGTGTCACCCGCTCGAAATAATTTTGCTGGCCCTTTAACCTTTCCAGTATCCCAGTGTCAGAAGGGATATGAACGACCAACAACGGGAGAGCACCGCCAAGTTTCTCTACGACATGGCGAAAGGGATTGGGCTTATTGCCGTGGTAGGCGGGTTGGTGGGTGGACAGGCCAGTTGGTGGAATGTCATAATGGGCTCAGTTAGCACGAGTGCTTTGTTCTTACTGGCCTATTGGCTCGAAGGACGAGGAAACTATAAAGATGATACATCTCACATTCTTTGAACAGGTCATGACCCTCATTGCGACGCTGAGTACCATTGCGGCCATCTGGGGCTATTTCTACACCCACCCTCGCAAGAAGCAGAAGTAACTTCCG
>SCTG01000053.1 GCA_004298335.1 Nitrospirota bacterium | reverse complement strand
GTGGTGCCGGACGTGTAGAGGAAGTAGAGGGGATCCTCGGCGTCCATGACCTCCGGCGGGCACGCGGTCTTTTCGCATTTCAGCCAGTCGTTCCAGTCGATTTCCTTGGGGCCGGAGAGCGGGATGGCCGGCTTCTGCCGCCGTACGACGACAACCTTCTCTATGGAGGGGGAGCTGGCGACAGCCTGGTTCACGACGGTTTTGAGTTGAATGACTTTGCCTCGGTCAAATCCCACGTCGGCCGTGATGATCACACGGGGCCGGCTGTCCTCAATCCGGCTGGCCAGCGCCGGGGCGCTGAATCCGGAATAGACGACGGTATGGATGGCGCCGATGCGGGCGCAGGCCAGCATGGCCACGGTCTGCTCGGGAATCTTGGGGAGGTAGATGGCCACCCGGTCGCCCTTTCGGATGCCCAGCGCTTTCAGGGCATTGGCGCAGCGGCACACCTGGTGGTGCAGCTCGCCATATGTGTAGACGCGGTCGGTGTCATCTTCACCGACCCAGATCAGCGCCGCCTTGTTCCTGCGCCAGGTCGTGAGGTGCCGGTCCAGGCAATTGTGCGTGATGTTGCACGTGGCGCCGACGAACCACTTGGCCCAGGGGTAGTCCCATTCGAGCACCTTCGTCCAGGGCGAAAACCATTCCAGCTCGCGTGCCGCCTTGTCCCAGAATCCCGGCACGTCCTTGATGGACTCGGCATAGGCCTTGTCGTAGTCCTTGATCCAGGCCTTCTCGAGCGTTTCCGCCGAGGGCGTGAACACCTGGGTGGCATGCTGGAAACTGTCGATTTTCTCGTCCATGTCAGTCCGCGCCGCCTTTCATGTAGGTCAGGCCGATCTTGAGCGCGCGCCGGCTCACTTCAGGCCACCGGCTCTCCGGGTACTCGGCCAGAACGGCCGCGGCCTGCGGGTCTTGCAGGTAGAGGTTGGTGATGTACACGATGCCGTCTTCTATCCGGATTTCTTTGGCGTGGTCCATGGCATTCCTTCCTATACTTTTCGGCAGCTTAGGCGCCCATTTTACCTTTTACACTCTGCCGTGTCTAACCGTTATGAGGAGCCGTGCAGACCGCCCGGCTTTATTGACAGGGGGGGGACGGCATGTTAGCCTTTTTTCACGTGATGGAGGAGGACCTACCATGAGGCTTCAAGGCGGAATGAGATTGTCCGTGACGGCGATTGTTGCGATCGGCGCCGCGTTCATGCTGTCGGCCTGTGCGGGCGGCCCTCCGAAGTGGGTCGAAAAGGGTCCTGGGTCCATGATGAAGGACGGGAAGGCCTTTTACGGGGTCGGCGGCGTCTCCGGAATCAGGAATGAGCCCCTGGCCCTGGAGGCGGCCGACAACCGCGCCAAAGCCGACCTCGCCAAGATCATGGACACCTATACATCCTACCTGATGCGGGACTACGCGGCGTCCACCACGGCCGGCGATTTCACCAAAACGAGCGAGGAGCAGAACGTCGAGCGCGCCCTCAAGACCTTCGTCAGCGCCAATCTCTCTGGCGTGGTGATCGTGGACCGGTGGGAAAAGGACGACAAAATCGGCAAGACCGTCTATGCCCTGGCCAAGATGGACCTGGAGACGTTCAAGGATCAGGTGGGCCGGATGAAGGAGCTCAACGAAGCGGCGCGGGACTTCGTGCGGAAGAACGCCGAAAAGGCCTTCGAGCGGCTGCAGCAGGAAGAGGACAAGCGTGGCAACACCCGCTAGCGTCCGGGCAGTCATCGGCGTCGTCCTTGTGGCGGCGCTCGCGTTTGCCGGCGGCTGCGCCTCCACCTCCGTGTCGCGCGTGGACGCGGCGACCGTCACCGACCTGAGCGGACGCTGGAACGACACCGACTCGAGGATGGTCGCGGAAGGCATGATCAAGGAGGCGCTCGCGCAACCTTGGCTGGGCAACTTCACCAACGCCAACAAGAAGCCTCCCGTGGTCGTCGTGGGCACGGTGGTCAACCGCAGCACCGAGCACATCAACGTGCAGGCCTTCATCAGCGATCTGGAGCGGGAACTGACCAACTCGGGCCGCGTCACGTTCGTGGCGGGCAAGGGCCAGCGGGAGGAAATCCGCGAGGAGCGCCGCGAACAGGCGGCCAACGCCCTCGAGTCCACACAGAAGGCTCCAGGCAAGGAGATTGGGGCCGACTATCTGCTGCGCGGGTCCATCGTCTCCATTCTGGACGAGGCCGAGGGCACCAAGGCGATCTTCTACCAGGTGGACCTCGAGATGGTGGACATCGCCAACAACGTCAAGTCC
>SCTG01000052.1 GCA_004298335.1 Nitrospirota bacterium | reverse complement strand
GTGCTGCGCTGATAGACATTGGCGCTCGACGCGAAAATGAATTTCTTGGCGCCGTGGCATCTGGCATACTCCAACAAGGCGATCAGTGACCGGATATTCACGTTGAAGATCGGCCACACCTGTTCCGGGAAGTCCCGATATTCTCGAGCCTGGGCCATGACGAGGACAGCATCCAGCTTCTCCGGCAATGAATCAGTAAAATTCGCCTGCTCCAGGTCGGCTGAAATCCAGATCACCCTTCCCCGTTCCTCTTTGCAGGCCCCCCGCGTGATGGCCGAGACCTGGTGCGTGACGCTCAACGCTTTCCGCAAGTGGCTTCCAATGAACCCCGTGGCTCCGGTCAACAGAATATCCATCGTTATACCGGCACCTGCAGCTTGCAGAAATAGTTCGTGGAATGGTCGTTGACGCGGCAGCGTGCGTCGTCAACCAGCTGTACGTCCAGCCTGCCCAGTATGCGGCGCAGTTCCGTGGACCCCAGGCGCTTCAGGTGGAAGACGTCTTCGGCCCCATTCGGCTTTTGCAATTTGTCGTACCAGGGGTGAGAGACCTTCCGGGGCGCAGCTCCTGAACTTTTGTCCCCCACCCAGATATCGACAAAGCCGCTCGGCCGACACACCCGGCAGGCTTCTCGGAGTACCGGCAGGGGGTCAATGAAATGATCCAGCGAAGTGGCAAACGCCACATGATCGAAGACACGGTCGGCGAACGGCAAAAATTCCCCTAACGCCCGGAATTGGGCATAGTCGGCCGGTATGCCCCCGGCCAACGGATCCACGCCAACAAAGCGAGTCCCCTCGGCATGATGCGCAAAATAGGTCGGCCAGGCCTGCGGCCCACATCCGACATCGAGCACCAGTCCGTCAAACTTGCAGAACCGACTAAACTGCAGGCAGTCCTCACGCGGCCCTACCGCCAGGTTGTGCTGAGGATCATGCCTATACGACTCCAGGCCATTCGCCTGGAGATGCTCCCAGGCCAACCATGCCGTGGACGATGTATTCCAGCAGGAAGGGACTAAATCCCATGTATAGGACATCCAGCGATACACTTCGTGGCAATGGGCACACTCGGCATCCCGAGATTCGTTCAAGAGAAGTGCCGCCTTGCACCTTGGACACGCCATGATGTTCTTGATGTTCTCCAGGAACGGTACAGCCACCGAGACCTCTCTATCCCAAAAAGCGCCGACACCACCACTCAAAGCTTAAAAAGGACCAGATCAAGAGCCGGCGGTTGACCCGCCCGGAGCAATGTTCGTCCAACACGGAGGCGACATAATCGGGGTCGAGGAATTCGTAGATCATCGCCTTGCGGTTGCGAAGCAGTCGGTTCAGGTAGTCAATGCTCTCGCCGCGAAACCAGCTCGCATCGGGCGCGCTGAACCCCTGCTTCGCCCGCCCGGCCGTTTCCCGCGGGATCAACCGGCTCATCGCCCGGCGCAACAGGGCCTTGCCGTCATTGGTTTCCAGTTCGTAGAGGCGCCGTTTGCCGGGCAGGTTCTCGTCCAGGCGGACCGTCCGATCGAGATTGCTCAATTTATGCCGCACCGGAAGGCGCATGGCAAAATCCACCAGGTCGCGGTCCAGGAACGGCACCCGCGTTTCGAGGGAATGCGCCATGCTGAGCTTGTCTTCAACCACCAAAAGACCGTGGAGAAATGTCTTCTGCTCGAAATACAGCGAGGCGCTGACATAGTCTTCATTGCTCCGGAAGGGACCGGACCACCCGTCGAAGACACTCCGGAATACGTCGAACGTTGAATGGTCGCCGACCCCGCGGTACGTCCCGGCGTTGAACAGTCGCCGCTTGTCTTCGTCCGGCACCAGGCGCTGCCAGAATTGGTAGTAGCGGCGAAAATATTCGTCGCGTCCGCCGCTGTCGAGCCCCCGGTAATAGCGCCACGGGTAGCCCCCGAATAACTCGTCGCCCCCGGCGCCCGACAGGACCACCTTGACGAATTTGCCGGCGAGACGGGCGACATAATAGTTCGGGTAGCACTGTCCGACGCGCAGGTCTTCCAGATGCCAGATCAGCTCGGGCAGCACCCACTCCATGTCCCCCGCGTGCAGAACCGATTCGTAGTGCTCGGTCTTCAGCAGATTGGCCAGGCTTTCCGCATGCGGCCGTTCGTCGTAGCCCAGCTCCAGCCCGGATGCCGACGTTAAATCAAACCCCCCGGTGAAGGTGCTCAACCGCGGCAGATGGCGCACGGCCACCGCGGTGATCGAGCCCGAGTCCAGCCCTCCGCTCAAATAGGCGCCCACGGGCACGTCGCTGACCAGCTGCCGCGTCACCGACTGCACAAAGAGATGGTACAACTGTTCTTCGCATTCCTCGTCCGAAAGCGTCAGCGGCTGGCCGGCCACGCCGCAATCCCAGTACCGGTGCACGCGAGGCCCCGTTGGGTCTTCGGCATCGACGGTCAGGACGCAGCCCGGCGGGAGCAGCCGGATGCCCTCGAACAGCGTCAAATCCGTAAAGATGTTTTGGAAGGTGAAATATTCGTCCAGCGCAGGATAGGAGACGGACCGCGAGACATGCGGGTGCTCCAGAATCGCCTTGATCTCGGAAGCGAACACAAACACCCCGTTTCGGCAGTACCAGTACACTGGCTTGACACCATGCCGGTCGCGCGCCACGGTGAGACGGCGAGCGGTCCGATCCCAGACCGCAAAGGCGAACATGCCGTTGAAACGATCGACGCACTTCTCCCCCCATTCCGCGAACGCATGGAGCACCACCTCCGAGTCGGTGCGGGACCGAAACCGGCACCCCTTCGTTTCCAGCTCGGCGCGGAGTTCCAGAAAATTGTAGACTTCGCCGTTGTAGGTGAGCACGTACCGCCCGCAGGCGGACAGCATCGGCTGGTGACCGGCCTCCGACAGGTCGATGACGGCCAGGCGGCGATGCCCCAGCCCCACGGCCCCTTCAACATAGTGTCCTTCCCCGTCGGGCCCGCGGTGGGCGATCGAGTCCGTCATCCGCTTGATGAGCGGATGCGCGACCGGCGTGCTGTCCAACTGCACTATGCCAGCGATGCCGCACATGTCCTGATGTTCTCCAACGCGTAGCTCACATCGCCCTGCGTCATCGGTATCCGTCTCATCACGGCGCCTGCTGCGCGGCGACCTGCCCTCTGTGGCTGTCCCGCCAGGCCAGCAGCCTCTGCAGGCCCTCCCGAAGATCGACGGTCGTTCGGAACCCCAGTTCGCCGGCGGCCTTCTCCGCATCGCCGACGCGCCGGCTGACGAAGGTCTGCCCCGCCGGTTCGAACTGAATCGGGAGACGCGTCCCGGTGATGTCCAGAATCATTTCCACCAGTGCTTTTATGGAGGTCCCCTGCCCGGAACCCACGTTATAGCACTGATCGACGGCGTCGGATTGCATCGCATTGAGATTGGCGCGGGCCACGTCCGCCGCGTAGATGAAATCGTACTCTTGCGAGCCATCGCCGTAAATGATGGGCGGCAGCCCCTGCTCGAGGCGGTCCAGGACTTTCATGACCACGGCCACATAGGCGCCCTTATAGTCCTGGCGGGGGCCGTACACGTTCATGTAGCGGAGCCCCACATACGGAAGACCATAGCGCTCGTGGAAGGCGCGACACATGTGTTCGCCCGCGATCTTCGTGGCACCATAAAACGTGCGGTTATTGTACGGGTGCTCCTCGGTCATCGGAACCGTGATCGCGTCGCCGTACACAGAAGCCGAGGAGGAGAAGACGAGCCGCTTGACCTTGTGGGCCACGCAGGCCTCGAGTACGTTGAACGTCCCTCTGATGTTCACCTCGAAGGCGGAGCGTGGATAGTCGTGGCAGTGCAGCAGCCAGAGCGCGGCCAGATGGAACACGCCGTCCACCCCCTTCATGGCCTCATTGAGCAGATCGGTCTGGAGGATGTCTCCTCCCAGCTCGAAGATCCGGACGCGGGGATCCGCGAGCGCCTCCGCCAGGTTCTCCTTGGTGCCGCGGCTGAAGTTGTCATACACCATGATCTCGCGGACGTCGGTTTTGACCAGTTCGTCCACGAGATGCGAGCCGATGAAACCGGCCCCCCCGATCACCAGCACTCTTTTGCCGCGCAGATCCATCCCTACCCTTTCACCGCAACCGGTACGCCGTCCATGTCCAGCGATTGCTGGGCGGCGGCCAGGACCCGGATGACCTGCAGCCCGTGCGCCCCGTCGCTGAGGGGCGCGGCCTTCCCGCGGACGCAGTCCAGGAAATGCTGGCATTCGACCCGGAGCGGCTCCCCGGTCCCGGTGTGCGGGATCAGGATGTCCCCGAAGCGCACCCGGAGGTAGTCTTCGGAGGAGACGGCCTCCGGCCGCACGTCCACGCCCTTGTCGTATATCCGGATCTTATCGGACGGCTCCATGTCGTCGAACACCACCATCTTCCGGCTCCCCACCATGGTCGTCCGCCGGACCTTGTGGGGATCCAGCCAGCTCAGGTGGATATGGGCCATTTTTTTGCCCGGAAAGTGCAGGGTGACGAAGACCACGTCCACAATGCCTTTCTGAAGATAGGCCGCGCCCTTGGCCGTGACCACCTCCGGTTCGGCGCCGAACAGGTGCAGCGCCACGGCGACATCGTGCGGCCCGAAGCTCCACAGCGCGTTCTCGTCCCGGCGGACGCGTCCCAGGTTCAGCCGCTGGCTGTACAGGTAGAACAGTTCGCCGATGTCCCCGCTCGACACGAGCTGCTTCATCCTGACGACGGCGGGGTGGTACAGCAGCAGATGCCCGACCAGCAGGCAGCGGCCCGCCCGCTGCGACACCCGGACCAGCTCTTCCGCCTCTGACGCCCGCAACGTCATGGGTTTTTCGACCAGCACGTGCTTGCCCGCTTCCAGGGCCCGGCGCGCCTGCTCGAAATGCTCCGAAGCGAACGAGGCGATGGCCACGGCCTCCACGGACGGATCGCTGAGGACCTCGTCGTAGCGCGTCGTGGTGGACACGCCGGGGTATTGGGATCGGATGGCCGCCAGCCGCGTCTCCTCCAGATCACAGACCGTGACCAACCGCGCGCCCTTCAGCTGGGCGAACGTCCGCACGTGGTTTTTCCCCCATTCGCCCGTGCCCACCACCGCCACCCGGACGGGCTCCGGCACCTGTGTCGTCATGAACGTCCTCTCATTTGAAGTCCCGACGCTGGAAAATCACGCAGGCCAGGATCAGGATCACCGCACTATAGGTTACGCCATACGCCGCCGCGGAGACGAGATAAATCGGCTCGATCGGCAGCCCATGCACCGCCTGTCCCTTGACGTTGAACGACTCGAGATTCGGAAGCGTGTAGTAGAGTCCGTCCAGGACGGCCTTCGTCAGATCGCCCTTGAGTTTGCTGCCAAAAACCCGGAGGGTATCGGTCAGATGACCGATGACGTAGATCGCCAGCGTAAACGTCGCACTCAAGGTTGGCGTCGTAAAGGTGGAGAACATCACCGCCACGGCGGTGATCACCAGGAGCTCTACGAAGATCAGGCCGACGGCCTTCAGCAAGGCCGGATCAAACCCTGCCTGGCCGATGACGAGCGTGAGGAAAAATCCCGCCGCCATGATCGCGACGTTGACAAAAAGCGTGAGCGACAGCCCGGCGTACTTGCCCAGAAGAAACTGGTAGCGGGGAATCGGTTTGGCGATGATCGAATAGATCGTGCGCTTCTCGATCTCCTTGCTGACCAGACCGATCCCCACGAAGATCGCGATGAGCACCCCGAACAGATTGATGCTCGCCAGGCCGAGGTCTTTGATGATCTTGTCCTGTTCGCCGAGGGTGAGGGCGCTCAGGAGGATCGAGCTTCCGATCAAGAGCAGCCCAAAGACCACCAGGTTGTAGAGAATCTTGTCCCGCAACGTTTCGCGAAAGGTGTTGAGCGCGATCACTGTGATCCGATTCATACGCGTCCGGCTCCAACTTCCTTCAGGAACAGATCTTCCAGCGACCGCTTGTGCGGGATGAGCGAGACCAGCCGCCCGGCATGCCGGCGGATCGCGTCAAGCAGCGGCGGGACCTTCCCCTCGTCCCCGACCGTGATCAGCACCTGGACACCCCGCCGGACGACCGTCGCGCCCAGGCGTCCCGCCTCCTGCACGCCGGCGTCCGGCAGGCCGTCCACCACGATCTCGACCGACGTGACGGCGGAAGCGCCGACCAACTCGGACACGGCTCCCACGGCCTGGAGACGGCCCTTCACGAGAAT
>SCTG01000222.1 GCA_004298335.1 Nitrospirota bacterium | reverse complement strand
GCATCTCCTCCTGCATCTGCTGGATCTGCTGCTGCTGCGCGGCCAGGGCCTGGCGCAGCTCGCGCGCCTCCTGGGAGGTCATGGCGCTGCTGCTGCTCTTCTTCTTGCTCTTAGCGGAGCCGGCGGGCGCGGTTTGCGCCACCAGCACAGCGGACAGCAGGAGCACGACACAGGACTGGAGCACGACACAGGACTTCAGAGCGGTTCTCATCGCTTCTCCTTTAGGGTTACGTCGTGAGCTGAAATCACAAGAGGATATACCGGGGCTCCCCCCCAGGCGCCCCGGCGGCACTCATCGCACCTGAGCGATGGTGGCCTTAACTTTTCCCGCTACTTCCTTGGGAAGCGGGGCGTAACTGAGCTGGGTCACCATGTTCTGGCCGTCGTCCACCATCCAGTTGAGGAAATCCTTGATGATCTTGCCTCGCTGGGCATCCTTGGACTGGACGGGGATCAGCAGCCAGGTGAAGCTGGCGACGGGATAGGCGCCTTTGCCCGGGGCGTTGGTGATGGAGACGCGGAAGTCCGCCGGCATCTTGGCGGAGGCCCCCGCGACTGTGGTGCTGTCCAGGCTGGCGCGCACGAACTCTCCCGCGGGGTTTTTCACCGAGCCGAAGGAGATGTTGTTCTGCAGGGCGAAGATCAGCTCCACGTAACCGATGGCGCCTTCCATCTGCCGCACCATGCCGGCCACGCCCTCATTCCCCTTGGCCCCCAGGCCCACCGGCCAGGAGACCGATGTCTTGGCCCCCACCGAGTTCTTCCATTCCGGGCTCACCTTGGAGAGAAAGTCGGTCCAGATGTAGGTGGTGCCGCTGCCGTCGGAGCGGTGCACCACGATGATGGGCTGGTTGGGCAGGCTCACGCCGGGGTTGGCGTCGGCGATGGCCTTGTCGTTCCAGGAAGTGATGCGGCCCAGAAAGATGCCGGCCAGCGCCTGGGGCGTGAACTTGAGCTCGCCCTTCACTCCCGGCACATTGTAGGCGGGGACCACCGCGCCCAGCACGGTCGGAATGTGCAGGATCTTGGTCTTGGCCTGGGAGAGCTGGTCATCGCTCATGGGGCCGTCCGAGGCGCCGAAATCCACGGTCCCAGCCAGGACCTGGCGGATGCCGCCGCCCGAGCCGATGGACTGGTAGTTGATCTGA
>SCTG01000051.1 GCA_004298335.1 Nitrospirota bacterium | reverse complement strand
CGCGGAAACCACGTTTCCTGCCACGCCAATGCCTTAATTATCGGCAAAGGCTTCCGACGGCGCTTTCGGTGAAGAAAGCCCGCCACAGGCTCGCCAAACGCGAGTCTTTGGCCACCCGTATTTCAGCATCCGTCAACACCACCACAAATCTGCGGTGAGACCTAGGCGTCGCCATTTCTGCTGATTGTCTTGTCTTCATCCCCTTCATCCAAACCCAGTCGGAGTAGGAATCATGGTTGCCCACAACCCCCTCCACGGATCCGGACGAGCGGGATTACCGCATCCGGCTCTTGCCTCAGGTGATGACGCCCAACCGCCGCAGGGGATAGGGATGACACACTCGCGCAGCAGGCAACCAACGGTCTATCAACCGCTTCATCCGGTCCCACGTGATCCGGGCTGTTTGGCTTCGTCTTTTAAGAGCGCGATGCCACAGCCGTCCCACGGCGAATCGGAACAAAGCCAGGGCCGGAGTGTTCATGGGCACGCCGTAATACCGCATATGCCCGGCCACCACCGACCTCAGCCAGTTGCCTACTTTCGGGATGGGATCGTGCAGGTTCTTGCGGAGTTCCTCTTTGATCTCCGCCAGTTTTCCCTGCAAGCGTTTGCGCATCGTCTGCCGCAGCACCGTGAAGCGCCCGTTTCTTTTCTTCGCGCAGATGTGCGTGAAGCCCAGAAAGTTGAACGTCTCCGGTTTGCCCTCCCCTTTGCGCTGCCGGTTTCGGTCTGCGAAAGCCCCGAACTCGAACAAGCGTGTTTTCTCAGGGTGAAGTTCCAAGGCGAACTTGGCGAAGCGTTCGCGCAAATCCGCCAGGAACTTCTCGGCATCCGCTTTGACCTGAAAGCCCACCACGAAGTCATCGGCATAGCGCACGACGATCATGTCGCCGTGTGCCTGCTTCCGACGCCAGTGTTTGGCCCACAAGTCGAACACATAGTGAAGATAGATATTCGCCAGCAAGGGCGAAACGTTTCCGCCTTGAGGCGTTCCTTCTTCACTGTATGTCCGCTTCCCATCCTCCAGCACGCCCGCGTTCAGCCATTTCTGGATGAGCCGCACGACGCGCTTGTCCGCGACGCGGTGTTCGACGAACTTCACCAGCCATTCGTGGTTGATGGTATCGAAAAAGCCACGGATGTCGGCGTCGAGCACCCAGTTCACATGTTTCGTCAGCAGTCCGGTATAGAGCGCATCCAGCGCGTTGTGCTGGCTGCGTCCGGGCCGGAAGCCGTACGAAAAATCGAGGAAGTCGACTTCGTAGATGGCATTCAGCACCTCGACCGCGGCGCGCTGGACGATCTTGTCTTCCAGCGCGGTCACTCCGAGCGGCCTTTGCCGCCCGTCGGCCTTGGGGATGAACACTCTACGAACCGGCTTCGCCCGGTACGCTCCGCGCGCCAGCCTGCCGGAAAGCTCCGCGAGATTTTCTTCGAGGTTCTCGCCGTAGTGCTGCCACGTTTCACCGTCCACACCCGGCGCGGCCTTGCGTTTGAGGCCAAAGTACGCCTCGCGCAGAGCCTCCGGGTTGTAGATGTGGTGCAGGAGCGCCGTGAACCGCATCGTCCTGTCCTTTCTTGCTGCTTGACGTATCCGTTCCAGCGCACTGTGCCAGCCAGGCGCGGCGCTGAGTCCGATAGGCTGGTTTTGCTGGCCCGGATTTCCTTTGGCCAGTCCCCTTCCCTCCCGCCCCTCCGCCGCCGATGTTCCGGCGTTGTTCGGGCCGTTCGTGGGTACTACGGGACTGTCCGACTGCCCCTGTCCGTTCATCATCGGCGTGTGTCCTTGGACTTCCCGATACGTTCCGCCACCCCATCGGCAGCGGGCAGACAGAGGCTCTCCCGGTTCTCGCGCGAGGTGTTTCCGTGCATGCATGGGGTCTGTGACCGCGCGGGGTCCCGGAGCGTCTTGCAGTGGCGACGCTCCAGATGTGGCCTTCCGCTTCCTCCTACGGCGTCGGCACCCCGAAGTAATTGGCTTTCGCGGCTGAATACCCAGCCTGTACGTGCCCC
>SCTG01000197.1 GCA_004298335.1 Nitrospirota bacterium | reverse complement strand
GGCCGAGTGTCCAATCTGCGGTACGTATCTTCACGATGGCGCGTGCGTCGAAGGGAGCGAGGAGTGAGCCGGGGCGACGTTCCATCAACCGCCGGCAGACTCGCCGATTCGCGGCTCGCGAGCATCGACTGGCTAATCGACGAAACGTATCGGCGCATCCGCGATCGCCAGGAACGCGTGTACGCGGAGCACAAAGAGCAGCACTGGAAACGAGGCAAGCGAGCCTGCGAATGCGTCTGCTGTGAGGCCGTCCGCGCAGCCAACATGATGCGCCGATTGAAGGCGCAAGGAGAAGGAGTATGACTTACGAAATCACGCTGTCGGCGCACGAGGTGCGTCAGGCGATCCTCGACTACGTAATCAAGAAGGTCGGCGCGCCCACCGACCTGCGATTCGATCCGGACGCGGTAGTACTGCAGCCCGTCGCCGGATCAACCTACGACGAAGGCCGGTGGACCGCGATCGTCCCCGCGACGCATCGACTGGATGCCGGTCCGATCGCGGCGGCGATCTCCCACAGGGATGACATGGTTTCGTCCATAGGAGACTGCTAATGGGCGAAAACTCAAAAATCGAGTGGTGCGACCACACCTTTAATCCGTGGGAAGGTTGCGAGAAAGTCTCGCCTGGCTGCAAGAACTGCTACGCCGCAGCAAGAGACGCTTGGCTCCATGGCGGCCGCAACTGGGGACCAGGCGCGCCACGGCTATTCCATTCGGACGCCTACTGGAAGCAGCCGCTACGCTGGCAACGCCAAGCCGCGGCCGCCGGTGACGTGCATCGCGTATTTTGCGGATCGTTGTGCGACATCCTCGACGACTGGCGAGATGGCGGCCAGTCGCTGGATCCGCTGCGGCGCCGAGTCTTCGAGCGTGAACGTGTGGCGCGATAGCTCGGCACCGTAGCTCTTATCATCAACAGCGCATAAATCAGCGCCGGGCGGCGGGTCGATCCAGACGGTACCGTCCAGCGGAGTAAATGGCGCGAAACAAACGAAGGGGGAGCGAGGCTGGATGGCTCCCCCAGAAGGGAGACGAAGACAGTGGGTCTCTACAACTTCAAGGAACGCTTTGCGCCACGCATCCAGCGCTGGGCCGAAGACCCGACGCATCCGGAGGCGAAGGGGCACACGATCCGCGCGCCGCGCAAAGGCGGGCGCGAAGAAAAGCCCGGCAATGCGATGTATCTCTACACGGAACTGCGCCGGAAGGGCGCGGCGCGCATCATCGAGCCGCCGATCTGCGCCAAGCGCGAGAGCGTCGTGATTCGGCGCAATGAGAGCTGGTTCGAGGTTTGGATCGGCGAGTTTCTTGACGATGTCCTCGACAACAGACTACGCCAGATGCTCGTAATTCGCAATCCGGATTGGCGGGGCTTAGTGCTTCTCGACGATGCCGAGTGCGAGCAGCTCGCCCGCCGCGACGGCTTCGCGAGCTTCGAGGAGATGATGTGCTTCTGGGACGGGCGCTTGCCGTTCTATGGGCATGTTTTCCATTGGCAGAAGGCTACGAGCGCATCGTGACGGCGAGCGCAAAACCGAGGCCGTAACCCATGTCGGGCAAAACTAAAGTCAAAAGCCGACCATGGATCTTCGAGATTCACTGGGGCTCGCCCTACACGAACCCTCCGGATGGAATGCCGCGTGTTTTGATGTCGGTCACTCGCGTTCAAGCCGGTGGCAATCCTGTACCCGACGAGATCGAGGCCGCATACGCCAAGCTCGGATTCGGCAAGGGCTGGTGCCTGTCTGTAGGTTGCGATCCGACGCCAATTCGAAAACTCAGTCCAGAAGCCAAGGGCAAATTGCGGCGCAAGAGCCTGGAGCGACGTGTGCGCGCGAAGGCTCCGTTGTTCGCGGAGTCGCTGATCCAGATTGAGCTGAACAGCAACCCGACGTACTACGGGGGGGCCGACTATCGATGATCGACATCCGAAACGGCGACGCGCTCGCCGAGCTGCACAAGATGCCCAGCGCCAGCGTCGATTGCTGCGTCACGAGTCCACCCTACTGGGGGCTGCGCGACTACGGATGCGACGGGCAAATTGGTCTGGAGCCGACTCCCTCTGAGTGGCTCGCCGTCATGGTGAAAGTCTTCGCGGAAGTGCGTCGCGTGATGACGCCGTGGGCGACGCTGTGGCTCAACATTGGCGATAAGTACGTCTCCGACGGCGGATCCGGGCATCAGGGCAACAGCAACTCATGCCGCGCCCATCGGCGGCACACTCAACTTAACCTGGCGACCGCGGCGCCATCCGCTTTTGGTCTCAAGGCAAAGGACCTCTGTCTCCTGCCCGAGCGCCTGGCGATCGCGCTGCAAGACGATGGTTGGTACGTGCGCCAGCGGTGCATCTGGCACAAGCCCTCGGCGATGCCCGAGTCAACCAAGGATCGCCCGACGACGGACTTCGAGCACATCTGGATGCTCACCAAGAGCGAGACCTACTTCTACGATTCGTTCGCCGTGATGGAGACTGCAAGCGGCGGCGCGCACTCGCGCGGAGAGGGCACTCATCGTCGAACGAAGAAGATGTCGACGCAGTTCTGCCGCGACAATCGTCACAGTGGCGGGATCACCGGCCTGGTCTCGACGCGCAACCTGCGTAGCGTGTGGCGCATCCCCGCGGCGCCCTACGCCGACGAGATGTGCGGTGCCTGCTACACCTACTACGACGCTCGCGACAAGCGCCAACTCGCGAGAACCGACGACCAGAAGCTGACCTGCCGATGCGGGCGATCTGACGCATGGATCGCGCACTTCGCGACGTTCCCGCCGGCGCTGCCAGCACTGTGCATCCGCGCATCGACGAGCGAACAGGGGTGTTGTGTGTGGTGCGGAGCGCCGGTCGAGCGCATCGTGCGGCGGCCGAGGATTGGCGACTGGAACGCGACGCCCGGCAGCCATGCGAAGCCGGGCGCGGTGAACATGAACGCGATCAAGAGCGCGGCAACTGGGCGCATGGGCCGGGGCGCCGGTTGGCGAGAGGCGTTGAAGAAGACCTACGGCGGCAAGAATCTCGGCATGGCCGAGCAGGACAAGTCGCGACAGATGCAAGGGAGACTCGCCACCGCTCGCGCGGTAGGCGGCGCTCATGACACGCCATTCCCCGCGCCCGAGCACGTCGGATGGCGGACTTGTTGCGCGATGAACTTCGACAACCGGACCAGGCCAGGCGTGGTGCTCGACCCTTTCGCCGGGGCGGGCACTACTCTCATGGCCGCCGAGCGTCTCGGCCGCCGCGCCATCGGAATCGAGTTGAACGGGGACTACATCTGCATGGCTCGCGAGCGGATCGGGCGCGCAATCAAACGGAACACGGAGCAAGCAAACCGGGTATACTCAGAACAATAGTGTGAGAATAGAGATGAGTTCGACACAAAAAGATGGTCGCGGAGGATCAGATCACGAAGTAAATCGAGACCAGTTCCTGTTGAATGAGGTGATGATAATACCTTGCACCCAATCGATCGCAGCCCCGCCAGCGCTGCCCAGCGCCGGAGGGACTCACTCGTCGATGCTTACTCGACTCTTCTTCAACCCATTGCGAGAAACGTCCACAAATCCCTAGGCTGCGGGCGCCGCGGGGCTGCCATTGACCCCCAAGACCTCGCGCAGGCTGGGGCTATTGGCCTACTCGACGCCGCGGCCAAATTCGAAGCGTATGCCCGGAAACGAATCGAAGGCGCGATGCGTGACTCAATCCGCAAGCGTGACTGGCGCGAGTCGAGCCACTCCCGCCACGAAGACATCGCCCCGCTGCGGGATCCGTGCTGCAGTCCCGAGGCACTCACCCTGGCCTCCGAGCTGCGCGCGGCCATACACACGGCCCTGACGGAGCGCCAGGCCGAGATCCTCGAAATGCGCCTGGCTGGCCATACCCAAGTGGAGGTCGCCATGCAAATCGGCGTGTCCCAGTTCACCGTCCACGACGACGAGCGGAAAGCACACGCGCAATTGCGCAAGAAACTGCGTCCAGCGGCGTAAGGGCAATGGTGGCGAGGTCACGGTCACCAATATTCGATGGCCATCCAGGCGATAAATGCGTCTGTATGGGAGAACTGCTGCAAATGCCCGCCGCGGAAGCAGAGAATCTAAGCGCCGCCGCCTACTCGATGGTCGATGAATTGGGGCGGATCGAAGAGTGGTATCGGACGAATAAGTGGAAAATCGACCGGCGGGAAACGCTCAAGAAACAACTTATCGCATCGTTGGGCGAATCCGCCCGTCCAGAAGTCGAATACGAAGTCGTCGGCGCGCTTTACGCCGCGCTCATCTCGCCCCGCGAGAACCAGCGCAAGATTACTTCGATGGAACGCGTCAAGCGGGCGCTCGGCGCTTCCGAGTTCGTGAAAGCTGTCACCATGACGCTCAAGGCTCTCGATGAGCGGATGTGCAAGAGCCAGCAGAGAGAATTGGGACTTACAACCGAGGCCCGTACCGGTCCCCGCGAGATCCGTATCACGCGGCTCGAACCGGCGCAAAACCCAGGACCTGAACCTTTAATCCCTGCCGCTTAGCGCGACAAGGCTCCTCAGGAGGAGCGTCGCGCGAAAGAAAAGTTTCAGTGAGGGGGTTAGTATTCGGCAATCTCGCCGGTATACTCAATCAGACTCGCGCCAGGTCTGTTGATGCGGACGTGGCGGCTCAGTCCGGGAAAGAGCCAGACGGGCTCGAAGGCCGTCTCTAAAGCCGCAAGGCCTGGTTCACTGAACCAGAATCCGACTCCCGGTCACCGCGCGCACGGCACCCGTGCATCTACCCGACAAGCTGCCCCTATACGACCTCAACGACGTCCTCGTTGAATATGTCGACGAATGCACGGCGCACGCTATGATTCGCGACGGGACGGTCGAACTGCTCCGGACGAAACGCAAAGTCCGGTCTCTGCGAATGCGCGCTGAGAAGCGGGTGTTTTCGGCGGCGTCGAACTCCAGGTACGACATGGCGCATCGGAAACGACCAATCGGCCAGAGTCACAACAACGAAACTGACGCCAATCCGCCTGGCGTGTGGACGATCGACCGCATACCGGCCTCCACCTCCCAACTATTCGTGTTTTCCATCAGCGGCAAGCGCGCCGCCTGAATTTCCCTCAAGAAAGAGAGACCAACTTGATCAAGACCTTGACCGCCTTCCTGGCCTTCGTGTGCTTCGCCGCGTCGGCATTTGCCCAACTGGGCACCTACACGTACACGATCACCGGCTCCACCAGTTCGGTGACAATCAGCCACAGCACCCACGGGAAGACGGCGTTTGAATTCGCCGTCCACGTCTACGACGGGAATGGCGTCCGCATGCCGGATTCGCAGGCGTCCGTCAGCGCCAATAGCTACGGCGATGTGACCGTTGATTTCAATCCGTCCGTCAGCGCCGGCGCCATCAAAATCACGGGCAACTATGGCAGTCTGACAACCGCTGCACGCGACTTCCAACCCACGGCCTCCGGGGCGGATTTCAAAATTTGCGATGGTTGCGATCAGACGAACTACGCGTTGCGGTCATCCGACTCCAAGAAGTGGTTGATGTCCGGCACCGGGGTGTTCACGATGTACACCGCCGGCAATGGCATCGTTGTGCGTGCCTACCTGAAGGACAACTTGCTGATCTTTGGCGTCGGCGCTCCGTCGGCCACGGCCGCCGGCATCTGCGCGGGAATCACATGCCGCGTCGACTACGGTGTCTACTCGGTTCCCAGCGGCGCCATAGCGCTTGGCTCCGCCGTATGGAAAGCCCCAGAGGCGTATTTCTACAACGTCTCCGATCTGCGCCCCGGTGCATTCCAGTAACGTCGTCGTCGACCAGCTCGTCGCGGCGCCTGGGCCAGATCCGGAGCAGCTCGCGATCGCGGCCGAGGTCAGCGCCCGGCTCCGGGCGGCGATCGCCCAGGCATTGACGCCGCGGCAACGGCAGGTCGTACTGCTCCGCTATCGCAGCGACCTGAGCTATGCGGCGATCGGCGCCACCCTCGGGATCAGCGACGTGGCCGCTCTTCGCTGTCATGACCGCGCGATCGCGGTTCTGCGAATCCGGCTGGTGGACTAGGACTAACGGCGAGCACGTGTGTTATCTCAGACTCCTCTGGCCTGGGGACGCCTGCCCGGCGAATCCAGCCAGGCATTCGCGGCGTTCGTCATCTACCGCGACCTCGGGCCGCACCGTTCGCTCGACAAGGCCTACAAGGTCCGCAAGCCGGACGCGGCCAAGTTCAGCGGGATCTGGTCGGACTGGCAAGCAGAGCATCGCTGGCTCGAGCGCGCGCAGGCGTATGACGATCACTGCGACGCCGAGAAGCGCAAGGTCCGCGAACGCCGGCTCCGCGAACTCGAAGAGCGGCGGATCGATTTCGAGATCCGCGGCCAGGAATTGCTTGAGAAGTGGGTCGACGACCTCGACGGCGAGTTGCGGGCTTCGCTGACGGAGGGTTACACGGAGACCGAAGAAAAGCTCGAGCGCGACCAAACCGGCGAGATGGTCCCGACAAAGCGAACGACAAAAGTGAAGTTCCCTGCGCTCGGAGCCTTTGCCCGAGCGCTTAAGGAACGCAACGAAACCTTTCGCATCGCGGTCGAAGGACCGCGAACCAAAGACAAACCGGCAGCCGCGGCGCCAACGACCGGATCGGCAGGCGGCGGCGAATTCGAGTGGGTGAAACCCGCTCCTCCCTCCAAAAAGGACAACGAATCATGAAGAAGTTCTTCCAGCAGGTCGGCAAGGCCGTCGCCGCCCATCCCGGCAAGATCATCGCAGCGATCGGCACGATTGTGGGCCTCGCCATGCCCGGCGCCTCGGACAAGATCGGGGCCGTCGTCAACGTGTTCACGTCTCTCTTCGGCGGCCAATAGCTCCCAAGTTTTTGTGTCCAATCCCAACGAAAGGAGCATCGCTCACATGGATCCCATCGTGATCTTCCCGCCCCCGTTCGGCTTCTAAGTCTTCCCCGCAGTTGCAGTTCTTCCTCTCCTTTTTCTCGTCGGGCTGCTGCTGCCGGTTGCCGGCAGCAGCCCTCTCCTGGATCGAATGCCCCGGCGCGAAGTCGTTTATGAACCGCTGCCGAGCCAACTCCAGTTTCATGTGCTGGGCACGCGTTTCAAGGGCTTCTCCGGCCCGGTGGGATCGGGCAAGACTGAAGCGCTCTGCCAAGAGGCGCTGAGGCTCGCGTATGTCAACGGCCCCGTGATGGGGCTGGTGGGAGCACCGACATATCGGATGCTCGCCGATGTCACGCGGATGAAGTTTCTGGAGTTCCTCGAAAGGAACTCAATACCGCACCGGTTCCACAAGAGCGAGAACGCTCTAACGCTCGACGAATGCGGCGCGCGGATCATCTTCCGGTCCTTGGATCAGCCAACGCGCTTGGTCGGTACGACTCTCGCCTGGTTTGCTCTCGATGAACTCACCTACAGCAAAGAAGACTCCTGGCGGCGCCTCGAAGCCCGGCTGCGTGAGCCGCGGGCAAAGGAACCAGTCGGCTGCGCAGTTTGGACGCCGAAGGGTTTCGACTGGGTCTACAACCGCTTCATCGGTCCCAAGAAGGTCAGGGGTTATGGTGCGATCTTCGCCAGGCCGGGCGAAAACCGCCACCTGCCGGACGGCTTCTACGACTCGCTTAAAGAGTCCTACGACGATCGCTTCTACAAGCAGGAGGCTGAAGGTGAATACCTCAGTGTCTTCGCTGGCCAGGCTTACTACGCGTTCGATCGAAACCAGTCCGTGCGACCGCTGGGATTCGATCCAGCAGCCCCGCTCTGCTGGTCCCTGGACTTCAATGTGGATCCGGCCTGCAGCGTCCTCGCGCAGGTCGTCGACACCTCGTCGCGCGACGACCGGATCAACGGAATTCGCCGCCAGGTCGTTCACGTTCTGGATGAGCTGGTTCTTCCCGACACACGCACCGTCGAGCACGTAACGGAGTTCATAAAGCGGATCGAGCCCCTTTATTCGCAGGGCCTCGGCGCGATTCGGATTTTTGGAGATGCAAGCGGCGACGCGAACAAATCCTCATCGCTCAAGACCGACTGGCAGCAGGTGAAAGAACTCTTGAGATCCAATGCCCGGGTCCCGGTGGCCTATCATGTGCCCGCCGCGAATCCCCCTGTGCGCGGACGCATCGCGGCGGTCAACTCAATGATCCGTAACGCCCAGGGTGAGCGGCGGCTGTGCGTCGATCCGAAATGTTTTGAGCTGATCGCGGACCTGGAACAAGTCGCATGGAAGCGCGACTCGGCAGGCAATACGCTCGACGCGCTGGACAAGAGCAATCCCAAGCGCACACATACGTCCGATGCGCTCGGATACCTGGTGTGGGCGACGTGCAGACCGAATCAGCCAGGCCCCCAGTCCACCCCCCTTCTGGGAGGTGTTCGATGAGCGCGTGCGCGGGCGCGGCCCGCCGCGTCGCGGAAGCCGACCCTCGCGTGGCCCAGCTCGTCAACGCCAAATTCGGACGGCGCCGCCGCCAAGAGCCACTCGTCGATGGGTCCAAGTCAACCACCCCTATAGTGTGGGATCGCGGTCTGCTACTGAGCCTTTCGTGCGAGTCCTGTGCCGAATGCCTAGGCAGAGGGACGACATCTGGAACCTTCCCATGCGGTTGCGTCACACGCGCCATTTTCAGGAGTCTCATGAGGGAGTGGCACTACGTGAACAGGACCATCGCGTTCGCGAGGCCGACCCTGGTCCGGTACTCCAGCCGGTCTTGCTCTCACCGTCAGACCTGGGGAATCTCGCGAATCGAGTTCGCGGCCGATTTGCAATTCCTGGCCAAGCGCACGCTGGTGGACGCGACGGACTACCAGATCTGGAAACAGCACCATTGCAATGGAGACACATCCCGCCAGATCATGCAGCGCTTACCCGTTTACAAGAGCCACTACTGGCATACCATCTACCGCATCGAACGCGAGATTGGCCGCGCGGCGGTCGAGCTGAGGCCCTACCCGCTTTATCCGATCGATAGCTATTACGGATACGGACGCTAAAGATCATGCTGGTTTCCGAACTGAATACGAAGCATGCAGACTGGGTGCGGCTGGCCCCGTTTTGGGACCGCATAGCGTTGCTTAAATGCGGCGGCTGGGAGATGTCCCAACGCGCGGAATGGTTCCTTCAGCCCCGGCCGATGGAGCCGCAGAGCGTGTACGCGCAGAGGCTGCAGTCCGCGTCCTATCAGAACATCTTCGGCACCGCGCTCGGTTGGTATTCCTCGCGGCTGTTTCACGATCCGCCACAGTTTGGTTTCCGATCATCACCGGAAGACAAAACCGTTGATCCGGACCCGGCCGTGAAAGAGTTCCTCGATAATGCCGACGGCTCCGGGACTTCGTTGGTCAACCTGGCACGGACCAAATGGTTCGCGGACATCGTCGCCCTTGGCTGCACATACGTCGTGATCGACCTCCCCGTAGTGACTGCACCCTTGGCGAGCCAGCGCGCCCAGGCTGAAGCCGGCGCACTCGACCCTTATCTTGTGAGCTTCGACGCACGGCAGGTCATAGATTGGGATGTCGATGAGCAGGGCAACTACAAACGCATTGTGATCGCGACGCAGGCGGAAGGCGGCAAGGTCGATCGCTGGTACATCTACGATGAAACCACCGTCCAGGTCTGGGAAGCGGAACGAAAGGGTTCGACGGCTACGACGCAACCGGACGACGAGAAGCGCAAGGCCAACCTCGTGCGTTATGCGCGGCATGCGCTGGCCAGTTTTGGCCGCGTGCCAGTGCGCCGTCTCTCCGTGCCAGAAGAGCTGTGGTTCGGCTGGCGGGTCTATCCGCAGGTCGTTGCCCACTATAACGCGGACAACGCCTACCAGTGGCTGCTCCTGAACGCCTGCATTCCAGTGCCGGTCATCACCGGCGAGTACAACGAGCCGCCGGCGCGGTCCGAAGTCCAATGGATCAGCCTCGCGGAAAACGGAAAGTTCTCCTACACGGAACCGTCCGGAGTGGCGTTCCAATGGGCTGCCGCGCGCGTCGAGCAGTTGAAGGAGGAAGTGCACCGGCAGATGTACCTCCAACACCAGGCGGCTGAGACCCACGCTGCGCAATCCGGACTCTCGAAGCAGATGGACATGCAGCCCTCGACCGAGGTCCTGGACGGCTTCGGCGCCATCTGGCGCGAGGCATTCGAGGGCATTCTCAAGGACGTCCTCGCGATCCGCGGCCAGCGAGACGTGGATGTAGACGTACAGGGACTCACGTTTGACGATGACAACATCTATGAGTCGCAGGCCGCGCTGGCGGTGCTCGACCTCGGGGTTCCGTCCGAAACCTTCCGGCGTGAGGTATTCAAGCGTGTGACGCGGGCCTACCTGAAGGCGGATCCGGACAAACAGAAAGCGATCGATCAGGAAATCGACTCGGCGCCAGACCAGGCGCAAAGTCAACAGGCGGCCATGCTCGAGCAGGCCGCCGCGCTCGCCGCAGCGAAAGCGGACGCGCGCCCGTCCGCGAAATAAGACGGGGAATCAATCAATTCACCAGGCCTGGCTGACGGCTCCAGGGAATCAAAGGACAAGTAAACACCATGCGTTTTTGGCTACGTGAACCGCTTCGTGCGGAGGCCGGCGAAGGCGAAGGCGGCGGCGGGACTGGAAGTCCCGCGCTTACCGCTGACGCCATCAGCAAGCTCATCAGTGATGGCGTAAACGCCGCGCTGAACGGATACGACAAGAAGATTCAGGCGAAGCTGAAGGACCTCGGAGGCCGATCCGGACAACAGCAGAAGCAAGGGGGCGGCGAAGAAGGCGATCCCGATCCCGATCCCGATCCGCAGGGAGGCAAGAAACTGGCTCAGGGCGGGGTTGATCCGGAAGTCGCCAAGCTCCGCAAGCAGCTTGAGCAGACCAACAAACGGCTGGCGGACCAAGATGCCGAACGCGCGAGAGAGAAGGAGGCCGTCAAAGCTGAGAAGCTCGACGCGGCGATCCGCAAGGAACTCGCGAAGGCGACGTTTATTGATGACGAAGCCTTCGAGTCCGCCTATGCGCGGCTCGCACGCGAGGTTCGGTTCTCGGACGACGGATCGGCAATCGTCGGAGGTTCCGACGACACGCCACTGGCCAAATACGCGGCTGAACGAATCAAGAAATGGGACTTCCTCCTGAAACCCAAAGATGTCGGCGGCGCCGGCGCCGCAAACGGCGGCCGTGTGTCGGGCGATGGCGAAGTCGACATGGAATCAATCAAGCCCGGAATGACGCCAGAGGAGATCGCAAAGGTCAAAGCGAAGCTCGCGAGTCTGGCTCCCACACTCCGGTTTTAGTAAAGGAATAACCGAATGGCAAACATTACTTCGACGACCGCGTCCACCGCGATCGTCAAGCTCATCGCCGCAGAGGCCCTGCCGATGCTCATTGGCAACCTGGTCATGGGCAACATCGTCAACCGCAACTACGAGGCCACACTGGCCAAGGAAGGCGACACGGTCAATGTGCCGATTCCACCGGTGCTCTCTGCAAATACGAAGGCGATCAATACGGCGGTAACCCGCCAGGTTGTCGCACCCGGCAATGCGCAAATCGTCCTGAATACCCACGTCGAGGCGTCGTTCGCTATCGAAGACGTGGCCAAGGCTTTATCGACTCCGGATTTGCTGAACCTCTACATGAGGCCGGCCATCCTCGCGATCGCCGAAAGGATCGAAGGCGATCTCATGGGATTGTATTCGAGTTTGACCGTCAACACCGCTCTCGGACTGGCTGGTACGGCCATCACCGAAGCAGTGATCGACTCAGCGGAGACCACACTCTTCAACCAGAAGGTCCCGGTGGCCGACCGGAAGTTCCTGGTGGTCAACGGCACTACCTATGGCCAAATCCGCCAAATCACGCGGTTTTCGGAATATCGGACCGCACAGGAAGCCGGACTGCAGGCCCTCTTGAATGGCAATGTCGGCAAGCTCAAGGATTTCTGGGTGCTGCGCTCGCAGTACGTGAAATCCACTGGTTCTTCGCCAGTGACGGTTCACAACTTGGCGTTCGGAGAGAATGCACTGGCCCTGGTGATCCGTCAGCTCGGGGGAGCCATGCCAGGAACAGGGGTCGTCCAGGAGCGGGCTGAGATGGGCAACTTCGGTCTGCGCGTCACGCTCGGCTACGACAAGGACCAGCTCGCCACGACCTGCACCGTGGACTGCCTTTACGGAGTAGGCGTGTTGCGGGCGGCGCACGGAGTGGAGGTCAACACGTAATGATTGCGATGGGCATGGTCAACTACTGGAAAGACGTCGAGGAGACGGCATCGACGATCGCCGACGAATTCCCCGTCGTCGTTTCGAAGGACCATCGGATGAAGGGAACCAAGGGCGGAATGCTGTTCGAGGTATCGCGGTTCGACGCGGCCAAGCTCATTGTGGCTGGCACCCATGAACTTGCGAATGGCGAAGCCGTCGACGCCTGGCGCAAAGATCTCGCCCAACGCCGCGAAGTGGCGCAACGGGAGGAAACAGCCCGGCGCTTGCAACTCTCAGTAATCGAGCGCGGACTGATGGGACTCGGCAACAACCAGCCTCAGCCGGCCTCCCCCCCGAAGAAGTAACAACGATCCCACCCCCCCCATGAAGGCGGGCCAGACCTACGCCGTTCTCTCCCCCGCCTTCTACTAAAGGCTCCGGCGGGCAAGCTCGCTATGGCGGGCAGGCCCGCCAAAAGCTGTTCAGGATAGTACCGACTCATGTCACTCCTCACGGACTCCGACCAGGTCAGCGGCGCTGATCTGCGCGCCATCGACTACGAGGTCGCCGACGTCGCCGAGACGCATAAGCTGACGCTCGAGGGCGACGGGTCCGTCATCCGCGGCGCATGGGAAGAGTGCGCCGAAAAGCTCCTCGCTGCGTTTCAGAATTTCGGCAGCGGGTCGCCTCTGGGACCGTTCGGAGTGATCCCCAATCTCCTCTATTGGAACTGGCCTGCCGGCACGACCAATAGTGCCATTTCACTCTCGCAGGTCGTCGCAAGCGACCCACTGAACAAGCGCTCCGTGCTGCAACGATGGCTTACATTGTGCGCGCTCGAAAACGTTTATCGAGCTGTCGCCAACGCCTCGCAAGAGGACCGCTACAAGAAGAAACAGGCCGCGTACGACGTGGAGGCCGCGAAGGCGTGGAGGTTGTTATCGCGGCTCGGACTGCCCGTCGTATCGCAACCGCTCCCAGCGCCCGGTGCGCTTCATGAACCCGGCGCGGGAACCTTCAGCGGGTCCGACATCGGCTCCGTCGTGACCGGCTCGGCCGCCGATCAGCCGGTAGAAATCTCCATCACCTGGTGGGACTCCGTACGCAGCGCCGAGAGCGGTCCGTCTCTGGTCATTGGCTACGACATCCCGGACAACGCAGTGCTCACCGTGAGCCGGGCGAACTGCGTTCCGCCGGCGGCCGCGACGCATTGGAACGTCTACGTCTCGGCGCTGACCGGACAGCCGCTCACGCGCCAGGTCCAGTTGCCGATCGCGACGACGTCCTGGGCGGCGCCGGGCGCTATCGCCGCGACGGCCACACAGCTCGGGCCAGGCCAGGCGGCAGAGCGCAATATCGCGTTCAGCAATTTCCTACAGCGGGCATAATGGATTCCGGAATCGTCAAGATCGTTGGCGAGCACGACCGCTGGCAGTCGAATCTGGTCGCTGCTTTCGAGAGGGCGCTCGATGAGAAGTTGCGGCGCGCTGAAGCCAAACTGCTCTCGACGCTGATGCGAACCCTCCAGAAGGATGCGGACGCAACCCGCTTCGCCCGATCGCCAGCGAACGCCGCCGCAATACGGTGGCTGGGACCTGCATTTGAACGTCAGCTCGCGAGCGAAGGCTACGGAACACTGGTGACGGCCTTCGTCGGTCAGTTTCCCGCTCAGTTCGAGTTCTTCCAGAAAACGTTGAGCCTCTTGAAGCTGCCGCGGATCGATTGGGCGGCCGCCGACGAGCGTGCCTTTCGCGCACAGCAGATCGCGTCGATCGACGCTCTCCAGTCGGTCGTCAAGGCGGTCGGAGAGAACGCCAAGCGAAGGGCGCTCATGAACATCGGTGGCCTCAAGGTCGACCAGCTCGCCGAGCTGCTCCAATCGGAACTCGGCAAGACGCTGCCACAGGCCACCGGACTCGCGGAAACGGCGACGTCGATCTTCTATCGCACGATCGCCGAGCGCGGCTACGCCCGCTTCGAGGATGCCGGCATCGAGGTCAAGTTCAGATATTACGGGCCGGACGATCGGATCACGCGGCCGTTCTGCAAGCGGTTGGTCGAGTCGGGCAAGGCATACGATCGCGCGGCGATCGACGCGATGGATAACGGGCAAGTCCCGAACGTCTTCATTTCTGCCGGCGGTTACCGCTGCAGGCATCAGTGGATCCTCGCGATCGACTCCGAATCCCAGCCAGGCGCCGAGCGCGATACCACGCCGCCGGCGCGCAAGATCGCCCCGGTCACGCAGGCAGCCGGCCGCGATCGCCGGACAGGCGCACAGGTGCGCGAGCAGCTCGCCGCGAAGGCGGCGCGCCTCACCGTCAAATCTCCATATGACCGTGCAGAACAACTGCGAGATCTGCTGTATGCGGAGAACCCGGCAAAGATCGAGATGGACATGCGCAGAGGCGGCGGCGCAAGAAAAGAATTTCGCCGCTTGCGTTGGACCGAAGGGCTCGCCGAATTCAAGCGCCTGGTGGGCTCCGGGACTGCTGACGGACTGACAGCAAAGTTCCGCGCCACAACCCGAGAGCGCGTGTTTTACGATCCCGTCAAGAAGGCCGTGTCGATCCAAACGAGCACGTCGGTAAAAAAGATCATCCATGAACTCGGCCACTGGCTAGAGGACCACGTCCCCGCCATCAAAGCCAAAGCTGCAGAGTTCCTCGCCCGCCGCACGCAAGGCGAAGTTGCGCAGAGCCTCCGGAGCTTAACAGGGCACCGTGGCTATGCGTCCGCCGAGGTCGCCAAGCCCGACAGATTTCTGGAGCCGTATATCGGGAAGGTCTACCGGGACGGGTACACCGAGGTCGTCTCGATGGGTTTAGAACTCATGTGGTCGGATCCGGAAAGGCTGATGACGGATTCGGATTATTTCGATTTCTTGTGGGAGTTGATCCGTGGCAGCTAAAATGAAGACGGCTATGTCCGTCGAAATTCAAATCGATGGTGTCCGCGCGGTCCTGGGTGAGGACCCCGAAATGTCTATGTTGTGGACATCTCCCAACCCCAGACTGGCGTCGGATCTGAACCGCTGGGAACGCTTCCCTTACTACAGCGACCTCCTCTACACCCCCACCCCTCAAATCTCCGAAGCTGAAGCGTGCGTCAAGTGGGCGCACAGCGAAGGAAAACAGGCCTCTATCGTCGCCGACAATTCGCCGCTGAGCCAGGCCGCGGCGGCGGGCCGCGACTATTTCGACCCGTCAGTCCTCTACTAAACCCGTCTCCACAACTCCATGTCATCCTCAGCGTCTTGTGACCGGGATCCGCTCGCGGTCGTCATCGCGATCGAGCGCGATGCACAGGTCACTGAATCCGACCTGGCGCTTGCGGGCGAGTTGCAGCGGTCCCTGATCTTCGACCGCACCGCGCGCGGAGTCGATGCCGATGGCGCGCCGTTTGCGCCCTACGCAGAGTCATATGCGAAGAAGCGCGCGAAGTCCGGACGCCAGACCTCCGTAGTTGATCTCTTGTGGAGCGGCCGCATGCTCCAGGCAGTCCGCGTGGTGACACGCGCAGCGCTCGGCGAGGTCGCGCTGGTCGTCTATGGCGACGAGGCAGTACGCGCAGGGGCGCACAATGACAGCGTCCCAGGCCGGCTGCCAAGGCGCGGATGGTTCGCGGCCAACGATAGCGACGTGGATCGCATCGCGCGGCTGCTCGAGCGGCTCGTCGGCAAGCGCGTCAACTCCTAAACAACCTCACATCCCCTATGCCAGTCTCTGTCTCCAGCGCCGGGCGCGCCGCTGTCCTCGCGCGTCTGGGCGACGCGACATATGGCTTCAACGCCAAGCACGCCGAAGCTGCGGCTGCACACGGCGCCCTGCCCGTCACCGTCAACTGGTCCGCAAACTCGAAGCAACTCTTCCAGTCGTTCCTCTCGCCGGACGCGATCGAGGACACCACGGCGATCGCCTGGCCGGTGGTTTGTGTGTACGCGGCCAGGGCGCTGAATAGAAACCGCTCGAAGTACAACGTGTTCAGCGGCGAGGTCCACATCTACGTGGACATCCATCTCGCGTCAAAGTCTTCGAGCGCGCCTCGCGCATTCGAAATCGAGATGGACGCCATCGAAGACGCGCTGATCGCGTCTCTCAACAGCGAACCGGACTGGGGCGGAGACGACATCGTCTACGCCGGCGACATTGAGTTTCAGCGCCTGCCCCTCACCAAGGCAAGTGCCAATTGGCGGCAGACCACCCGCGCCCGCCTGACCTTAGAAATCGACGCCAACTAGGCGTTTTCAAACCCGAATCCAACCAGGAGCCCTTCAACATGGCAAACTCTCTCAGCCGCAATGAGCGGCTCTATCTCCAGGATCAGACTGATCCCTTGGCCGTTCCCAACACCGCCGGCGCGTCCACTCTTGCAGTGGCGAACTATTGCCCGCACGTAAGGTTCAGGACCGTGCCGAACAACGCTCTGTTGTTCTCGCGGTCCAAGACCGGAACCCGCACTGCACGCCGCGGTATAGGTGGAAGGAAATTCGTGAACTGGTCCGCCGCCATTGAAATGATTGGCGCCGCTTCCGCGATCGCGCCGCCCAGCTCGCCCTTGTGGCGAGGGCTCTTTGGCTCTTCGGCGTCCGTCATTGCTGGATCCGGATCCGTCACCGGCGCGACCAACGCCAGCCCGATCGTGATCACCCAGCTCGGCCACGGCAAAGTCGATGGCGACGTCGTCAGGATTGCCAGTGTTGGCGGCAACACCGCCGCGAATGGCGTGTGGGTAATCAACCAACTCACCGTCGACACTTACGAATTGGTCGGAAGCACCGGCAACGGCGCCTATACGACCGGAGGAACCGCGAGCTTCGTGGGCGTCAAGTACACGCTCACCGATGACATCCTGCCATTTGTCGCCGGCCTCTTCCGGACGCCTTCGACCTTGCAGCAGCGGCTCGCCTACGGTTGTGTCGCTACCAACGCGACCATCCAACTGGGCCAAGACGTCGCCGAGGCGGAGTTCTCCGGCGAGGGCATCTACGAGCTGGACTCGGATACGTTCTCGTCGGAGACAGCCGAGCTGCAAGCGGGACTCACGGCGTTCCCGGTTGAGCCGGCTGGCACCTTGCCGTCCGACTCCGGAATCGTGGCCGGCTTCACCGGGCGCGCCGTGATCAACGGTTCCGCGTTCTCCGGGATCCGCACGGCGACACTGTCGATCGGCACAGCAAACGAAGTGGTGAAGAACAACTTCGGGCGATTCACGCCCGATGAGACCGAAGGCGACGAGCGCAACATCACCGTATCGTGCGACCTCAACGACAAAGACGCGGCGTCCATGCAAGCGCTCTATGCCGCCTTCAAGGCGAAGACGCCGATCGACATGTTCTTCCAAATCGGGACTGCAGCGCTCAACACCTGGGTGTTCCAGGTCAAGGGCGTGCAGCTCAACGCCACGGAACTCGACGACTCGCAACGGAGGTTTGTGCGGAAGTACACCAACTCGCGTGCAACCGGATCCGCCCCTGGGGCGCTCGACGAGATCCGCTTGACCATCGTCTAAAAGGCTCACGCATGAACTACGACTCCACCATCACCAGGGACTCCGCGGTCGCTCCCGGAGTCCGTTTCCGCTATCGCGAGATCTCCGAAGGCTCGCGCCGCCGCTTGCGGCGCGAGCTGGCGACCGCGCACGCCAGGATCGCCGACATCCAGGTAGAGAAGGAAGAATTCTATGCGCGCATCGCCGAGCGGCTCGCAAAGCCCGCCGACGACATCAAGCTCAACGAGCTGACTCCGCGCGAACGCAGAGAATTCGGCAACTTGAACGACCGGATCGACCAGGTCAACGACCTCGAAGTCCACCCCGCATATCTGGCGGTGGGATTCGCCGGCGTCGAAGGGCTGACCATCGCGGGCAAAGATGCGTCCATGATGACTGCGGCGGAGCTGGTCGAGTGCGGGCCGCCGCGCCTGGTCCGTGAGATCACGGCGTGGATCATCGCTGGGTCCGAGTTGTCGGATTCGGAGAAAGCAAATTTAGACTCGCCTTCCACTTCGGGCGCTCCGGTGGATGGCGAAACGACCGATACAAGTGCGCCACATGCAAGCGCGCCGGCTGGCACGCCCAGCGCGACTGCCGACGAGTGCCAAAGGGCATAACGGGCAAGAAGGACTGGCGCTGGAGCCCCGACTACCGAACGAAAGACGGTGAGAGCTACACCGTCGAGGCCGTCGAGTCCGCGGAATGCCCGGTGTCCGCGATCACTCCCCAGTCGCTCATCTGGCTCGCGGAGAGCGACACCGCGGCGGCCTTTGCCGACGCTGGCGTCGCCGCCTACGGACCCGACCTCGGAGCTTGGCCTGGTCGGGCCGTCGATGCACATAAGTTGATCCAGATCGAGCAATCTAGACTCCACCTCGCGAAGCAAGAAGCCGCCGCAAAGTAAACAATGTCTCAACAAGTAGAGCTGTTGCTCAAGGTCAAGACTGCCGGCCAGCAGGAACTGCAGGCTATCAAGCAGTCTATGGGCGGCGTCGCCGATGAGGTCAAAAGGGCCGACGCCGCGCTCAAGTCGTTCGACACCGGGGCGTCCAAAGCTTCGGCGGCGTTGAAATCTCTCAAGTCCGAGGTGGAGGGCGCCACAAAGCAAGTCGAGTCGGGAAGCGTCGCCACAAGCCTTTTGAGCGAGAAGATGCTCATCGCCGGCGGGATAGCCGGGACTATGGCATTCGCTTTCAGTGGGGCGGCGAAGGCCGCCTATGATCTGGTTGCCGAACAGGGCAAGCTCGCCGAGCAGACGTCGAACCTCGCGACCCGCACCGGCCTGACGATTGGCCAGGTGGAGCGATTCCAGGCGATGGCGAAGATCGCGGGCGTCAACGTCGGCGCGCTGGAGTCCTCGGCCGTATTGCTGGCGTCCTCGCTTGAGGACACCGGCCACAAGGGCCAGAAACTCCGCGCCGAACTTGAGAAGCTCGGCGTCAGTACTGTCAAAAATACCGGAGGCGAGCGCGACTACGGAGCCGTGCTGCTTGAGGTCCTTGGGCATCTAGCCACTGTCGAGGAGAGCACCAAGCGCTTGGCGCTCGCCAAAGAGCTGCTCGGCAAGGGCGCCGCGAAGCAGCTAGGTCCGCTGATCAGCGACTACGAAACCCTGAACAAGACCGTCCGCGATCTGGGCGTGGGACTCAATGAGAACGTCGTCAAGACGCTGGCCAACGTCGATGACGAGATCGATAAGGCGCATGCCGCATGGGAGGTGTTCAAAAAGTCTCTTGCGGCCAAGATCGCGCCCATCATCGTTCCTATCGTTCGTACAGTTACGGACGTGATCGCTGGGAATGATGTGACGAACGTCCGCAAGCAGGACCCCACAACCATCTCGGCAGCAAAAGAACTGAACCAGCGGCGCGCATCGAGCTTTTCAGACATCGTCAGAGGCTACGTTGCCAACTTAATTCCTCCGGATGAGGCAGAGTCCCGGCGCCTGTCGAAACAGTTCCGCTCCCAGGTAGCGCAATCGCCTGAGGGCATTGAGCGCCGTCTCGCCTCGATTGCTTCAGAGCGCGGCAAGCTCGAAACGGAACTCGCCTCCGGAGACTTACTTCCGGACGTGTTCCGAACACAAAAAGCGGAACTCGCCTCCCTCGATCGCGAAAAGGCCTCGTTAGAGGCGCGCCTCGAAGCGATCAAAAAAGCAGCCGCGGACTATAAGCACCAACTCGCCGAAATCAAGAAGCTGGAGTCCGAGCTTGGCAAGCTCCGCGAAGAGGCGGACCTGAAACCATACGGCGAGATCGGCCGCATCGAACTGCGCCGGCGCAACAAGGTCGCCGACATCGAAGCGAATCTGCCGGCAGGCGCCAAACGCGACCAGCTCGTCGCGGACTTCAATCGCGCATTTGGGCAGGAACTGGCGGAGGCGGCACAGAAGCAGGCCGAGAAGGAAAGGCTGCTCCTCCAGGAGTTCGAGCGTGCCGCACTCAAGCTCCAGATCACCCCGCTCCTCAAGAATACGGAGGATCGGTTCAAGCAGCAACTGCACAAGGGCATCCAGGGCAATCGCGAAGAGGATCAGGAGGCGGTCCAGAACATCCGTTTCACCGGCCAGCGCTTTGACGAGCAACGGCGGTTCGAACAACGGCGAAATGAGGCTCTGGCTGGACCCGGCGAGGAGCGCCAAGTCGCCGAACGGAATCTCGCCATCGAGTTGCGTATCCTCGAGCAGCGGCGGGCTGCTGAGACCGAAATCGCGGAGCGTGAACTCGAAGACCACGAACTGCGAATGAAGCAGAACGAAATCGAGCGTGAGTACGAGCGGGATACCGCGAAGGCCCGTGAAGAGACCGAACTACGAATCCTCGATCTGCGCAAGCGCTCGATCGAGCAGGCCGGGAGTCAGCTATTCGGAGTCCTCACTGGCAGGACCAGCGGCCAGGACTTCCTCAAGCAGCAGTTCGAGACGTTTCAGAAGAACACGTTCGACCGCCTCTATAAGTCCGTGGCGCCGATCTTTGGCAAGATCGGCGAGGCTACCGGCCTCGGTGGGCTGCTGCAAGGCACGATCCTCGATCCGAATCAGGCGGCGAGTCCGGAGATCCGCAGCCGCGACCAGAACACGGAGGCGATTGAGGGCCTGACGTCCGCCATCACCGGCAAGGCGGTCACTGGCAATCCGCTCTTGGATTCGATCCTCGGACAATTTCCCGGCGCGACTCCTCCTTTCGTATCGACCGGCAGCGGCGGTCAAGGCGGCGGAGGCTTCCTGTCCGGGCTGGCGAGCTTTGGCAGTGGCGGGCTGTTCCGCGGATTCTCGTCATCCGACTATTCGGTGCAGCTTGGCGACGGCCGCGCCACCACGGCCTCGGCGCTCGGGCTGCTGAGTCCGGAGTCCCGTATGGCCAACGTAATCGGCTCAGCGGCGTTGTTGGGCGGAGGCGCGTACGGCGTCTACAGCGGTCTGCGGGCGGGCGGCGCTCGCGGTATCACTTCCGCGATTTCGTCGGGCCTCGGAACCGCGGCCGCCGTGGACCCGGAGCCGATCAGCAAGAGCATTTTGACGATTGCGGCGGCATTCACCGGTATCATCAAAAACCTGTTTGGGGATCCGAAACAGGAGCGCGAGAACCAAATCCGCGACGAGGTCGCCAAGCGCAGGTACACGGATCCCACTGCCATCGATCGCATCGAGGATCGCGACGGGAACTCGCTGGGCTACGACTACCAGGGCGGCCTGCGCCGCGCCGGCGGTGTGACGGTAGTTATCAATGCGCTGGACGTCAAATCGTTCCTCGATCGCTCGGCCGACGTCGCCACCGCGATCACGAAGGAATTGCGGGCGGGCAATGACCCACTGCGGGTAGGCATTCAGAAGACGGTCTTCGGGATGGCGTAATAATCATGGCCAGCTTCCCGGCGCTTCGGAGCGGCCAGGTGACGATGACTCCCCTGACCAGGTCAGCCGAGTTCGTAGCCGCGGTCTACAGGTTCCGCAATGGCTCCGAGCAACGGTGCCTCGAGCGCGGGGAGCGCGCGCGGTTCGTGCTTTCGCATTCCAACCTCACGGGCTATGACGTGGCGACGTTGCGCGATTTCTGGCGGTCCACGAAGGCAGCGTTCGACGCGACCTGGGACGTCACGATTGACGCCGTAACGTATTCGAATTGTGCGTTCGAGAGTGATGAATTCATCGCGACGGAGACGAAGGCGGAGCGATACTCAGTGTCGCTGAAGGTGATGCAGGTTCCGTAGTCGTCATGCCCACCATCTACTTTCCGCAACTCGCAGCCGACGGCTTCATCGTCGAGCGCGGATCGACGTTCGGCGACGCCTACGAGACCGCGAAGACCGACTCCTCAGTTGCCCAGCGGACAGCATGGGCTTGGCGTGGCGCGGGACTTGATCGCCTCCCCACCGATCCCCTCGGCAAGTGGACTTTCGCGTATACGTCGCTCACAGATGCTGAGCGGGATGTGCTGGTGGAGTTCTTCCGGGCGCGGCGCGGCCGCTACGAGTCGTTCGCGCTGATGGACCCCTACGGCAATCTCGTCCCCCGCAGCGAGGATTTCACCCACTCGTCCTGGGAAAAGAACGGCACAACGCCCGGCGCCTCTGTCACGGACCCCTTCGGCGGGAATCTGGCGACCTCCGTCGCCAGCTCAGGCAGCAACGCGAATCTCGTCGCTACCGTGATCCCGGATGGCGACGCCGCGGGATTCGTCATTTGCGGATCCGTGTGGGTCAAAGCGCCGGCAGCGCAGACGCTCAGCGTGGGCTTCGTCGATTCCGGCTTCAGCGTCCTCGATAACCGCATCTGGGATCTGCCGGCCGACACATGGCGGCGGATCTGGTGCACCACGACGCTCGCCACCAATAGCTACATCCGCCTGCTGATTGGCGGGTTCTCGACCTGGTCCGGACAGACTCTCCAACTCTTCGGCGCGCAGTGCGTTCCCCTGCCCGGACCCGCGGCATACGTGCGCACGCCAGGCCGTGCTGGATTGCGGCGCAAGGTGCGTTTTGACCAGGACGCGATCGAGATCCGCACGCTTGGTCCCAATCAGCACGCGACGAATGCGCAACTCTTGGAGGTCTATTGATGATTCCGATGTTTTTGTTCGCACTGGCCGCGCCAGGCCAAATCCCGTCCGCATTCGTCCCGGTGACGCCCTGCAGAGTGATTGATACGCGCGAAGCGGGCGCCGGCGGACCGCTCAAACCCTCAGAGGTCCGCGCAATTGCGCTCGCCGGACGATGCGGGATCCCGTCCTCAGCTGCCGCGGCATCCATCAATGTGACCGTGGTGCCGAAGGAGCCGCTCGGTTTCCTGACCATATGGCCAGCGGGTATCGAGCGGCCGCTGGTTTCGTTGCTGAACTCACTCGACGGCGCAATCCGCTCGAACCACGCGATCGCAACACTTGGCGCCGGCGGCGCCGTATCCGTGTACGCTACGCACCCCACCGAGCTGATCATCGACGTCGCCGGATACTTCCAGCCCGTCCCGATCGACATCGACATCGTCTTCCGCGCCTCCGGCGCGCCGCCGGAGCCTGGCACGGATTGCGGACAGCGGTCCGTCAACGCGTTGGTATTGGCCGAGGACGCACTGTATTACTGCTCGCAGCCGTCCCACCGATGGCGGCGGATCGCGATAAGCAGGTAGTCTCGCAATGCCCTTCACGATTTTGGACCGCAAGGACGCGGAACTCGCGCCCTTGCCGCTGTTGCTCGTCACCGTGACGTGGAAGAGCGGCCAGGTCCTGCGCTTGTGCAGCCACAAGACCGGCGTCAACTACGGCGGGCATGCGTACGAGGCGAGAATCCTGAATGGCAATGTCGCTGCGCAGCAGATCCTCGGCGAGCAGGGCATCGACTTCGCGCCGAGCGTCACCTTGAAGCTCGCGGACGCCGACAAGTGGGTCTGGACCAATCACGAGAAGGCCCGCGGCTTCAAGGGCGCGAAGCTGGTCGCGTTTTTCGTGTTTTTCGACGCGATCGCAGGCGAGTACTCGACCGACTCCTACACTAAGTTCGTCGGCACCTGTGACGCTCCGAGCTTCGACGAAACGACCCTCACGCTGCAGGCGCGCTCCAAGATGAACATGTCGGCGGCGCAATTGCCACCGACCCGCATTCAGAAGCTCTGCCCGTGGATCTTTCCTCCTACCGCCGCGGACCGCCAGGCGGGCGCGGACGATCCGACCTCGAAGTTTTATCGCTGCGGATACTCGCCGGACGCGACGGGCAGCAATGCGCGCGGCAACGCGAACAGCGGAACGGGCTACGATTACGGTCCCTTCCCGACTTGCGATTACACCTACGACAACTGCAAGCGGCGAGGCATGTATTCGCAGGACTCGGCGAGCCGGGTCACCGGTCGCTTTGGTGGAATCCAGTGGGTGCCCGTTGGCACGCTCATCACGCGCGGATTCCGCAGCGACTGGGAGCAGATCGTCAACACCGGCAACGACTCCCGCTATAACGACTTGGTGCCATGGTGCCTGGGCGTCGTTTCGATTGACCCGCCGGTGATCAACGTCGTCGCAGACGGAAACTATACGAAGTGCGAAGTACTGCTTTCCGAGGGCGAAATCGCGGACATCGTTCGCATAATCGTCAATGACGTCGAAATCCCGCACACCTTCGACGACACCGAGATCTCCACGCCACCGGGCGTCAGCAACACCCAGGAAGCCCTGAAAATCGGCTTCTGGAAAACCGTGAATCGCGGCGATCGGGACGGCGCGCCCAACACCGACGCGCTGTTCGCCGGCATGGGTGATCCATACGGCTCCTTCGCGGTGCTTTCGATCGCCGTCGTCCGCGCGATCGCGGGACCCGGCTCGGCGCCGCGGGTCCAGGTAATTTTGAAAGGCGCGAAGATCCGCGTCTTCACGGATTCCTCCACCTCGACCCTTGAGTTCAGCGAAAACCCGGCGTGGCACCTGCTCGCGATCCTGAGCCGCGTCGGCTGGCAGGATGAAGAGATCGACATCGACAGCTTCATCGCGAGCGCGGCGTTCTGCGATGAAGCGATCCCCTACAAGAACCAGTTCCTGCAGGACGCAACGCACCCGCGCTTCAAGAGTGGCATGGTGTTGCGGACCCGCAAGTCCGCGGCGGACGTGATCCGCGGCATCCGCAACGCCAACCGCATGATCCTGACGCAGGATTGGGGAGCAGGCGGCAAGCTGCAGCTTTCGCATCGCAATACGCTCGCCAAGGAACAGCCCGCCGTTGTCCCTGGCAGCAACGATACGGCCACAGTGGCCTCGATGCTGCCGAACGGGACCACGGCCAACGGCTATCTCGCGTACCATTTCGACGAGTCCGGCATCATGGGCTCGCTGGAGGTCAAGCAGGGCAACAACACACCCAATCAGATCGGTTTTCAATTCCTCAACGAGGACAACCGCTACAGCGCGGATTCCGTCGCGCTCGCCGAAACCGAGGACATCGATCGCGTCGGGCTGCCGACGGCGACGACGATCGCCATCGAAGGCGTCATGAACTGGGACCAGGCCCGCCGCATCATCGCGACCATGGAGGCCGAGGGCTTCCGCGGCAATCCGCGGCGCGACATCTACGACGAGCCCATCGGCGACACCGGCGGCACGCTCGAAGCCACGTTCACGACGACCTTCCGAGCGATCCACCTGCGCGCCGGCCAAATCGTCGCACTCAGTTGGCAGCACCTCGGTCTGGTGCGGCAACCGTTCCGCGTCACCCACATGGAGCCGAGCGCGGATTTCGCGACGCTCAAGATCACCGCGACCTGGCATAACGACTACTGGTACCTCGACACGTTCGGCCAAGCCGGCGCGCCGCGTTACAGGAGCCCGCATCGCAATCCGAACCTGCGCGGGGTGTATAGCTGGCTTCCTTTCGGCGACGTCAGCAATTCGGGCGATGCGTGGCGCGGCAGCGACGATTTCGGTTTCCGCATCGCGCAGAGCTATGACGCCGCGGCGGACGGCTCCACGATCGCGCGCCTGACCTTCCGCGGCAAGCACCCCGTGAACAAGGTGCTCGCAAGCAACCCGCCCTACGTGCCGCTCCAAGGGACCACCGCATCGACTGGCGGCTCGATCCCCGGCGGCCGCACCTACTATGTCGCCATCACCAGCGGCGAGAACCTGACAGGGTTTGAGACCTACCAGACCGCGCCCTCTCAGCTCGTCACCATCGCCATTCCGGCCGGAACGAACACCAACACGGCGACCGTCTCCGGCATCGTCTGGGAGAACGAAGCACGCCGCGGATGGGTCTACATCGGCATCGATCCCACGCGGCTTGTGCAGATCCAGGACGTCGCCGTGTTCGCGGAAGGCGCCGGGCCCTCGACAGTCACCGTCACCGACCTCCCGCAGGATACCTTCGGCGTCCCCGATCTCGAATACGACCACCTGGAATTCGAGGTCTACAAGATGCTGATGTCCGGCGTGTGGGTGGCGAAGGTCACCGCGGTCACCAGCTCGTCGGTGACGGTCGCACTACCCGGCGGTGAATCGTTCGTGGCCGATGAATGGGCAGGCCGGGATCTCAGCGTGCTGGCCATCTCCGGCTCGGGCGACTTCGTTCCATTCGCCACCTTCCCCGTGAGCGGCAACACGACGGATGGCACGATCAACCTGTCCGCCGGCGATCCAACCCACCTCTGGAATAGCGGCGGGGATCCGGATCCATACTCGCTGAAAGCCGGCGACATCGTCGTGATGCGAGCCAAGTTCACCGCGGGCGCCGGATACATCGAGGATACGAAGTTCGTCAACATCTTCCATCCGGCCGGCTTGGCGGCCGATTCATTGGAGGGCGGCATTTTCGGATGGCTCTTCGGAACCGGACGCGGGACATCGTCAATAGTCACAGCGAACGACGCCACAAAGATCTACGCGGACTTCGCGGTTACGCCAGACTCAACATCCCGCGGCATTGTGATCGAGTCCTCGGTCGCGGCGCGCGGCCGGGGAACCTCCGGTGCGGAGTCCTGGGACGTAAACAACTCGATCGACGTTGCCATGGACGTCGCGAACGCGACCGGCCAGGGCTACATGGTGCTCGGTTTGACCGCGAATGACCTGGGAGAAGTCGCGAACCGCAACAACTCGCCCTGGCGCGAAATCTACCTGATCGGCGGGCCCGGCGCAGGGCAGGGCAGCCTGGGGCTGCAGCTCACCGTAGGGGGCACGCTCGCGATCGGCAGCGACCTCGCGCCGCGGACGCAGCTCGCCCGCACGGTCCGCGCGACGGGGGTGCGCGCCGAGGTCAAGCAGGCGCCCACGGGAGCCGACCTGGCCGTTACGATCAAGCTCACGACGACCGATTGGCTCACCCTCACGATTGCTGATGGAACGACCTCCATCGAAGCAACGCCCACGGAAATTGCGGCCGCTGCCGACATCACGGCCGCAACGAATATCCGCCTCGACGTCACAGGCGCCGGAACCACGTTCCCCGGCGCGGACCTCACGGTGTCGATTTACCTGTAATGATTACCGGCCTTTGCAGTGTGGCTTGTGCCGGCGCAACTCGGCAACACCAAACTGTTGACCGCATTTCGGGCATGGTGTGAGTTTGGCCGGCCGGCCGCTGCCGGCTCCGAGCGTCTTTCTCATTGACGCGGACCGCTTGGCGGCCGCACTTGCAAACATGGATGCGAGAATCGGCTGGCCGCAGTGAGGACACGGAATTGTATACTCCTCCCTCAGCGCTTCCAGCTTTCGTTCGATCGACCGGATAAGACCTTCGGCAGCAGATGAGGGACGGTTGCCACCCACTTTGCCCGTACGTTTAGCCACGGCGCACGATGCCATCGACAATGTCGATCAGCGCATTAAGCTTTCCGGTGACTTCATCGAGTTTGCCACCGATTGATTCCACGATGCCGTTCAACTTGCCCACATGTTCGGTCACCGTCTCGGCAGTCTCGCTTAAGTCGCTCAGATTGTCGGTCAGCGAATCGAGAATCGCGGTAACCTGACCTACGCTTTTCGCGACGTTGCCAAGCAGCTCTTCAGTCTTCTCTTGGCGCTGAGCGAGACGGCGCTCGCCTTCCATGGTGAACCCGAGCAAATCCATCATCTCGCCCTGGACTTTGGCGAGCCGGCCAATATTCGATTCCAGGCCTGCGATGCGGTCTTCGACGGTCATACCTAATATTAAAATGCCTGCTGTTTTATGTCAACGGAAAGTGTGAAGAAGCTGCAGCCGAACCGCACGATGCACCTGCGCGGTTTCGACGATCGCGGATCCGCGGCAGCGCTGCACGCGACGACAGCCAGTTCGTTCAAAGTCTCTGGCGTGTTCCGGGACGCCGCAGATTTCGCCGTCCTCATGCTGTGGGACCGGGACTGTTTTTTTGAACACCAGCGCATGAAGTATCTGCCGGACGATCTGTTCGACGGCATCACGCTGGAGTTCGATGCGCACTATGCAGGCCTGCAGCCGCTCGACTCCATCAAGTTTCCCACGATCGCCTGGCCGTACCTCAGCTACATAGCGACGACAGGGGATCCGGGCACGGTGCTGCTGTTCGACTACGCGGGCGCCTCCCCGGTCTCGGGAACCTACACCAAGGCGCAGACCACAGTCACCGTCGCCGCCTCCCCAGCGATCATCTACGACCGCGTGACCATCTGGTTTCGCAATTACGCCTTCGACGTGATCGCGGCCGGCGGCGAAACCGCATCCGACGTCGCCGCGACCCTCGTTTCGCAGATCAACGGCGCCGGCATGGATGACAGTGGTATCGAAGCGGAGCAATCCGGCGCGGACGTGATCATTCGTGCCAAACGCCCCGGCCGCGACGGCAACCTGCTGCGGATCTACTGTCAGTCCAAGACCGCGACGCTGACTGTGACCCCGTCGGCCGAGCAGCTCGCCGGCGGAAGCTCCGACGCGACCTGGCACTACACGATTCCGCTCGACGGCATCGGGATTCCGCTCACCGACGGCGAGACGCGCATCCGGCAACTGTGGTTGACGTTCGCTCCGGAGCTGGCGGATGCGGCGCCCTACGCGGACACCGAATTCGTCGCGACCTTCACGAATTGGTCCGTGTCCGGGTCGAACGCGGCGCTGAAAGTCGCCGGGCCCGGCAGCGTGCGGATCGGCTCGCGTGACGCCTGGTGCCAGTACACCGGCTCGAGCTGGGTCGAGGAGGCCTCCAACCAGCCGGGCGGGACTGGGTGGTACTGGAAGGGCTTCGCGCGGCGCGCCTCGACCGTGGGAGATAAGGTCACGATCGAGTACCACGCGCAGGCGACGCACGATCTCTACGTTGGGACCTCGCTCTACACGGATAGGGGGAAGTGGGGAGTCCGGCTTGACGGCGACACCCAAACGTCGCTCAACTGCTATCTCGCGACGGACGTCCCGATCGTCACGCGACGCCAAGTGCGCAGCGCTGTGGCGGCAGGCGCGCATACCGTGACGCTCACGCTCCGCGCCCACGATTCGCCCTCGAGCAACGACTACGCATACTTCGACTTCCTTGAGGCCGCGGTCCCTGGCGATGTGCCGGATGCGCCGGCGACGTACTCGACGGTTTCGCCGGCGGTCGACTACGACACCGATCACGCCTACAAGGTCTCTCCACAACGCATGATGTGGGCCTTCGATCGGCTTGGCTTCGAAGGGCCGATGAATCTCTACGTCGGCGTCTTTTGGTGGAACCAGCGCGTCAGAGACGGCGCGGTCTTTCCGGCCGCGACCATCGACTTCTCACAGACCACCTACGCGACCGGGGACGGCGTCTTCGTGGACATTTCCGGTCAGACGTTCGGCAAGTCCGTGTTTCCGGCGGATGACGACGTCTCGATCGCCAAGCATTTCGCGCAATTCATCAACGGCGCTTCGACCGGCGTGTGGGCGGAGTCCTCCGGCGCTGTCCTGACGATCACGAACCGCGCGATCGGCAGCGCGTACAACTTCACATTGACCGCGTGGAAAGAGACTCCGACCCACGTTGACCTCACGGTGTCGGGCAGCCTGTCCGGAGGGACCTACGGCATCTGGATCGTGGATCCTACGCAGACGCCCACGATCAACCGCGGCGCGCGGGAATGGCTCGCGGATCTGCTTGCGGAATGCGCGACGCGATCGCGCGAGATCGTGCTCGCCTACAGCATGGAGCTACTCAACCCTCCGGACGACCCTGGAGACGGGCAGGTGTGGGCGGCGCGCCTGCACGACGGAACGGCGGTCACCACGGCGACCGGATTCGGCAGCAACGTCACGACCCATTGCGCGTTTCTCTCGAAGGTTCTCGACTATCAGAAGGACGTCTTCCTGGACACCGCGGGGCTGATGGACGCCGCGGGCGTGCCCGTCCATCTGCAGGCGGGCGAGTTCGTGTGGTGGTACTTCCCCGGCAGCTCGCCGAGCGACACCCACGGGATGGCCTATTACGACGACGACACTGCGGCGGCCGCCGTGGTGGCGCTGGGACGGCCATTGGCGACGTTTCTGCATGCGACGGACGATCCGGCCGTCAACGGCTATGCGGACGCGGACTTCCTGCGCGATCGCCTGCACGATCACCTCGCCGCGATCGAGAGCCACGTGAAGGCGACTTATGCGAGTGCCGTGCTCGAGCTGCTGCTGCCGCTCGACGTCAACTTTCCTTCCCAGTACGGTCCTTACGGCTTGGGCGGGCAGCTCAACTACTACCTGCACACGGACCCACGGCTGCTCGATCCATCGACGGCGCCGTTCGATCGGCTCAAGATTGAGGGTCTGGACTTCGGGGCGGGTTCGCGCGATCACGACAAGGCCAAATGGGCGATGCGGTTTCCGATCGACAACGGAACCTGGCCGCGATCGAGCGTGCGCTACCTGATCCCGTGGTTCAACGGCGGCTGTCCCTGGCCGCTTGAGTTTCTGCGCGCACAGAATGAGGCGGTCCCTGTGATCAACTTTTGGGCGTTCGACCATTTGTGCTTGCTCGGCTGGCCGCTCCCACTTCCCAACAACCCGAGTGACGCGAGGTTCCTATGAGACTTCTTCTCTTTCTTCTCACCGCGATCGCCGTCGTTGCGGCGGCCGCCACGCGCGTGGCGGATACCATCAACGACGGCACCGGCCATCCGCTCAACGGCACGTGTGTGATCTCATGGGCGGGATTCACGACGGCCGCCGGGCGCCCAGTCGCCGGCGGATCGCGCACCGTCACCGTTCGCAATGGCGTCTTCGACATTACCCTCGACCCCACGGCTGGCTCGGCCCCAAACAATTCGCTGTACCGCGTCCAGTGCGCGGCATCGGGACTCGGAGCGAGCCCGACGGAATGGTGGAACGTGCAGGATAGCGGCGTCAAGCTGCGCATCAGCGACGTCCGCGTATCCACTGGTGGAGCGCCGCCGGATACAGGCATCACTCTATACACACCGGACCGGGCACTCAAGTCCGATAGCGCCGGGCGCGTAGCCGCAGTTTCCGGAAACGCCGCGGACTGCGTCAAAGCCGATGGGTCCAGCGGGGCGTGTGGCGGCGGCGGATCGGGCACTGTGAGCGGCCAGGTCCAAGACAAGCTCACGGTCGGCGGCGCGAGTGCGACATCCGTCACAACCTCTGGATGCGCAGTGAGCGGCGCGTCCAAGGACCATTTGGCGTGCGACAAAAGCGTTGCGGCGGCCGACACAGCGAATTCAGGCGCGCTCGATCTGCGCGCTAAGACAAGCCTGAAGTACTACACGATCGACGCTCCGGATTCGGGCGCCGCCCAGGTCCACCGGCTGCCGGCGGCCGTGCCCGCCACGACCAAGTACGCCATGCGCGTCGCGTCTTCGACCAGCACGCCGATTACCTACCCGGATGGGTCGAGCGACACGGTCCCCGTGCTGCAATATGAGTGGTTCAATCCGGCGGAGTACACGCTCTACTTCTACACAGTGAACGGCAAAGATTCGCCGTATCTGGGGGATTCGGCGTTCTGTTCGCTCAACTTGACGGCGGCGGCAGGCAACTCGGTGCTGCTATACGATTGCTCGGGAGGGAGCGCCACTTCGGAATTTCGCTTAAAGGATTTTTTGGGCAACCTGCTGAGGCTCAGCAGCGCTGGATTTGGCTGGTCGCTCACCGGGCTCTCGGCCGACTTCTTTGCTGGCGTCCCCGTCAAAACAGCGCAGAAAAACTCGCCGCCGGCTACCGCCAGTATCGGCACTACAACTCTTGGCTCCATTTCGGTGACAGGCTTCGGGAACGTCTGCTATTCGGTGGACGTTCGCAACGGGGGCACGGGGACCGTCGCCCTGACCCTAAACTGGAATAATCCGGCATCGCAGGCCCGGACCTTCACCACATCGACGGCCACAGGCGGACAGTATCTTTCGGCATGCATGCCGCTGCGGGGGACCGGCAACGTGACGTACTCAACGATCGTCACTGGCACGGTTTCCTACGACTACGCCCTCACCTTGACCCAATGACCACGCGCTTGTTTCTCTCATTCGCCGCAGCCGCAGCCGGCCTGGCGATCGCGCAGCAGCAGCCGCATCCGCTGGCGTCGCGGACGCTGGTCGTGTATTCGTCCACGTCGAGCAGCTCGGCGACGCTGGCCGCATACTACAAAGCGGCGCGCGGCATCCCGGACGCCAACATGTGCGCGATCACGCCGCCGGACGATACGTCGAACTCGATCACCCAGGCGCAATTCATTTCGTCGTTCAAAACACCCATCCAGGCGTGCATCACGGCAGTCGGCCAGGCGAATTTGCTCTATGTCGTGATGGCGTACATCGCGAATCTGCGATTCACGCACGCGTCGAACGGAATGGAGTATTCGATCGACTCGTTCCTCGCCGACGCGTTCGACACGCTGGGATCGACCTTCGTGACGTATGCACAAGTGAATGGCTCGATCGCGAATCCCCCGACGCCGGGATTCTACGCGGCCACGGAATCGCGTGCCGGCACGTGGCCGATCCGCACCACGCTCGAGGCCTGGCGCGCCGCCAATCCTTCGGTGAAGCTGTATTCGGTGTGGCGGCTCGACGGCGACACGCCCCAGCTCGCGCAAGGCCTCATCGACCAGGCCGTCGCCGCCGAAGCAGCGGGCGGGCCCGCCGGCGCGGTGTGTGCCGATCTTTCGTTCGATTACGGGTCCAGCGGAGGGAATCCCGTAGCTAACGGCCTCGGGTACACCTACGGCGCCCCCACGATGGTCGAGTGGGATGTGTACCGGATGGCCACACACTTCCAAGACGCGCACTGGACGGACGTGTCTATCGAGCTGACCCCACAAGAGTTCGGCGAGGGTGCGGTTCCCGCGTGCTCGGGCGCGGCGGCCTATGTCGGATGGTACGGCGGCGCGGGGAGTCACAGAGGGACCTATTCCTGGGTCCCTGGCGCGATCGGCGTCCACATCGACAGCTACTCACTCGGCAACTTCCGCGCGCCGTTCAACACCGGGACATGGGCCTATCAGGAACTCAAGAACGGGCTCGCGGTGACCTCCGGGTCGATCGCCGAGCAGTACACGCTCGGATCGACGCGCGGCGCTGGACTGTTTCGCGATTTGCTCGCCGGCGCGCGCGTCGGCGATGCGTTTCTGCGCAACACGCCCTGGTCCACGAGATGGATGCTGGTGCAGGTGGGGGATCCGCTGTATGCGCCGTGGGCGCTGGATCCGCAAATCAAGGTGGTTCAGGCTTTGGTAAAGGGTAGCGGGACGCTCAAGGGGACGGCAGTTTTGCGATAGCGACTCGCGGGTTTCTCGACTCTAGCGGCTCCGGGCTTCGGCTCGGGGCCGCTATTTGTGTTTATGCGCAACGTTTTCGTCCATAATTGTTGTATGGAACAAAGCAACGAGTTGGCGAAGGTTCTAATGCAGCAAATCCTTGACCTGGTCGTCGAATCAAGAGCCACAAAGCCGGTCGCGATCAGCGCTATCAGCGCGGCGTTGGCTATGCTCCCGACTCTGGATCTTGCGGATTTTGTGATAACCTCGCCCGGAGCGTCTTTCTTAACTCTGAAACCGTAGTTCCGTCTGTGAGAATGCATCGGCTTACAACCAAGTCGACGATTTCATTGACCCCAGGCCCGCTACACGTCACTTCCCCATTTGCCATCAGGATTTGCAGGACTCGACCGCTTATCACCCGCATGGAGCAGATTTGGTCTAGGTTGATGATGATCCCGTCGCCGCCAGCCTCAGGAACACACATGAATTCGGACATAAACGGTAGTGCGTTTCGGGCACAACTTTTATCAGCCAGATCTTCCTGATGGACCTACCTGCTAGGGAGTATCACTCCTGGCTCGCGCGCGGGCTCCGGGCTTCGGCTCGGGGCCGCTATTTGTGTTTTAGTAGCCGAGGTCCTTGAGTCGGTTCGCGGATGCCGCAAGCGCGAGCTTCGCGGCGCGGTACTCAGCAATCAGGGACACCAGGGCCTCTCCGCCGGGTAGCGATTCGAGTTCCTTGAGGTCCCAGCCGTTGTCGGAACCGACGGAAAGATGGTTGCAGAAGGTACCGAAGGTTGCCGCCGCCCGGCCGTGCCGGATGATTGCGGCTTCGATGGCAGCGCATTGCCGCTTCAATTCGGCGTGCTCCTCAAGCGCCAAGCCAGCGGACCGGAGTTGCTCATCGCGGCTCATGCGAACAGGGTTTCCCGGAGTGCCTCTTTGGTGAACTCCGCCGGGGTGATGCGATGATTCTTATGCATCAGAAACACGTTACCTCCGGCATCTGCCGCAAAAGGGAATGTCTTCTCGCTCCCATCCAGGTAGGTGACGACTACGGCTCTGCGCGCCACGTCGAGCTTGATGGTCGCGCGCGCCAACAACTCGTCTGACTCGACTGGAATTGGAGTGAGCGTCGTCGGGCGACGCCGGTATACCGCCATGTCCACAGTATCCGGCGTTGATGGACCCAACTCAACCCGATTTGCTCCAGGCAGTCCGGAGTAGGAGTACACCGTCTGCGAGATCGCCTCGCAGATTTGCTCCCATGCCTTCTGCATTCCTTGATCGATCGCGGCCAACTCGTGCCGCTGATGATTGCGCTTATTGTGCTCTTCCAGGACCCAATCCATAGAGTCTCCTCTAAGCCTTTGCACTTTTCGACAGGAGGAACGGCTTTGGCTCTTGCGTTGGCTCGGGTTCTGGCTGCGTACGATCGAGCGCCTCTGAGAGCTTCACCTCAGGTTCCTTTGCGTAAATTGCGACGACCCGGTCCGCGATCTTGTCCAGCTCTTCGACGCGTGCCTTCTCTCGATTGGCACGTTTGGAGTACTTGTCTCGATACGAAAAGAATGTGCTGAGTGTTACCTCGGCTATCCCGAAGCCCCCGATTCGCTTGGGTACGTGCGAAAAGCCGGGCAGCGTCATCTGTGCCGGTTCTATCTTTCGCTTGTTCTGCGCAGCAAGCTCCTGATGCAAAGTGTGGAGTATGACTTCTGCGATCAGTTCCCGGTGAATCTTCTTCCAGAACGGACCGCGGCGAAGTCGGTTTCGAACCAGCGTAACGAAGCGCTGGGCGGCCCTGTGACCTGTGCTGGCTAGCACATTTCCTGTGCTGGGCAGCACACTTTCTGTGCCGGCCAGCACAGGTTTGGGCACGATCGCGGGCCGGTTTGGGGGCGCTTTTCGTTCCACTGGCGCGAACTTTCCAGCGTCTCTCTCCTTGAACCATTGGGTCATAGCGAGCTTGATCGCCTCATCGAGCTTCGTCTTCAGTTCCTTGTCCATCGCTAGGGTCCTTTCTGGCCTCTGCCTCACGCGTTGGCGCCCTTGACGAGTATGAGTTTGTTCAGCGGTTCCAGCTTCGCCTGGTTGATTGCGTCTGCTAGCAACATGTCTGGATTCACCGCGTAGAGTCCGCCGACGCCTTTTGCGACGTGTTCCATTGCCATGAGCTTATCGTCCTTGCGCTGTGAGCTCTTCCGATACCGCTCGACGTGCAGGAAAAACGCCTTGAGCGTGGTCCCGGCGATCGGAGTATTTCCGACCCGTTTGGGCAGGTCAAAGCCGGGCAGCGACATTTGGGCCGCGTCGATTCTCTGTCTGATCACCAGCCGAGCCTGGATCTCAAACCTTTCGGCAAATCGTTCGCGGCACAATGCCTCGATCGCAGCCTTATACGTCCTGAGATACTTGGCTCTCCGACAGAACTCCTCGTATGCCCAGTTGGGCATTTTTCCTTCTGGCAAAAGAGCGTCTGGCGCGTTTTTTGGGTGCGTTTGGCGCACCTTAAAAGAGCGTTTGCCGCGTTTTGGCGGGGGCCCTGCATTGCCGTGCTCTTTCCAAGTCCCGATGATGGTTTCGATCTCCCGATCGATTGTTTTCATGACTTCCGGATCCATCTATTCTCCCTTCTCCTTCTTCGCTTTCCGCCTCTCCGCCGCCTTCTTCGCCTTCGCAATCTCCGCCTTCGTCATCGTCGCCACCGCCGCCGCGTACTCATCCGGGATCGGCGTCCCGTGCAACGCGTGCTCGCCGGCGTAGTAGTTCCTCCAACGGCTCCTGAGCGCGATCCTTGCCTGATCCGAGAGCTGTTGCGGAGTCTGTTTCTTAGCGCGCGCGAGCCCACCGAGACTCCCCACATCCGCCAGATCCCCGGCCTTGGCTCGCATCTTCCCCAACGCAGCAGCAGCTTTGTTCTTGGCCATGCTCCCACAATACCACGTAGCAGCGATGGCTTATATCTCGATTTCTTTAGGGGTAGGGGCCGATTTCCATTGACTACGTAGCAGCGGGGCTACATACTAATTATGTAAGCAGCGCAGCCGCAGAAAGGAAAAACGATGGCAAAGGAACAAGCAGACATTGAGTCCACTCACGACAAGCCCTATCTCGTGATCCGGAAGCCCGGCACGAAGAACGTATGGCGGATCGTGGAACCGAAGCACTACATCGAGACCACGGAACCAGGCAACTTCTTCGCATGGGCAGACCGAGACCACGCGATCGTTGAGTTCCACAAGGGAGAGGAGGAATAACGATGCCACACCCACTGACAGCCTGGGCCCGCGAATACACCGCACGCCCCGAAGTCGCCGCGAAGCTCGCGGCCACTAATCGCCGGATCGAACGGCGGGAAGCCGCCCGGAAGGCCGAAACGTACAAGCCATATGAAGAGAGCTACGCGCGGGGACTCGCCGAGCACGAAGCGCGAGTCGCAGAAGCAAAGGCGCGGCGCCAGGGGTGCAACCCTGACGCCGCATTGGCCGGGAGCGCTGAGGTAGCAATCACCGACGCCTGCGAGGATAACAACTCGCAGCTACTTGGCGTGGATCGCAGGAATCTGGACGCTGTTGATCAAGGCAAGAATCAGACCATCATCGGTGAGTTCGCCGACTTGCGCGACAATCACCTTCTCATCTTGCCGGTAAGCAATCCACGAATCGGCCGGAGCTTGGAAGACCGTGGTGTGTCCGTACTGCACGATGATGTTCTTCTCAGCTCTGCGAATGCTGTACATGACCACAACAGTACCGAATTCCGCTGCGCATCGTGCGACGGCACTAATCTCACGCTTGGCACTCGCTCCGGCGCCGACGAGCATGGCATTGAGGATTCCGAAGATGGGGGCTGGTGCTGGGACTGCGGCGGATTCGTTGAAGTGGCGGAGGTCGTGATTCCCGCGACCGACGTGATGGACGCGGAAGTCGAGCGCTGGATGGAGGTCGCGGCATGAAGACGAAGCGAAAGCTAACCAAGCAGGAAGCGGCAGCAGTCAGGTCGCTGATTGAGGACAGCGGGTATAGTCCAGCCGATGCCCGCAAAATCGTACTGGCGGGAGGTATCGAGTAACCATGGCTTCCACGAAATTCAAACCACTCATCAACGTGACCTACACCCTCAAGCTGTCGAGCTTCGAAGGCAGGCCCGTTGAGTCTCAGTTCGGCAAGGACCAGGTCCTGCTCCGCGCCGACGTCATAGCGCCTGCAGAGGCCGCTGGCGCCGATCTCCCCTGGTACACCTACCCTTGGGTCCCGGAGCGCGTCCAGAGGGCCGGAATTCGCGCCGGCGAGGTCTTTACGCTGTGTGTCGCCCAGCAACCAGGGACCAGCAAACCCGACCTGCGCGTTGCCAAGGCCGCGGATGCGACCGGAATCCCGGAATCGGACCTTGAGCGGGACCTGCGACGTTCGATCGCGCAGAAGCAGCGGGAGCCTCAGCAATCGGCAAACGTCGTCGCGATGCCGGCCAGGCCGACGACGGCGCCTACCGTGCAAACGCTGGCCAGCCAGGCGCTAGCCGGGTGCCTGATCGCCGCTCTCGACGCGACCGCGGCGGCGAGAGACTACGCAGCGAAGCACGGCCTCGTGTTCGACGCGACCAGCGAGGATATCCAGGGACTCGCTAGCACGCTGTTCATCCAGATCAGCCGGATGGGTGCGGGGTTCACTGCGATGTCGGCGCCTGGCGAGCAGCAGCAGCAGCTCGTGAACGGAGGAATGAAGTGCCTGCAATAGCCGCGATCCTCGACGCGCCGGAAGCGCCGGACGTCTTCGGCGACGAGGGAGAGAGGCCGGGGGACATCCTGTCCCCCTCCCAAGTCACAACGTGGATGAGTTGCCAGATGAAGTGGGCGTTCGCAAAGGTGTGGGGACTCCGCGAACCTGGCACCGCGGCCTCGGCATTCGGACACGCGGTCCACGAAGCGACGGCGGAGGCACACCGCTGCCAGATGGAGACTGGCGCGGTGCTTCCAGTGGAGGCCGCGATCGCGGCCTTCTCGACCGCCTGGACTCGCGAGGTCTCCACAGCCAAGCTCACACCCCGCCACGATCCCGAAGAACTCCGCGGCCGCGGCGCGAAGCTCGTAGAGCGATATATGCGCGAAATCGCTCCGACACTCGATCCCGCCGCGGCTGAGGTTGCGCTGCCGGCAGACGCGGCGATCGGCGGTGTCCGGGTTCGCGGACGGATTGACGTCGTCGAGCACGATGGGCGCGTCCGGGACACGAAGACCTGCTGCACGAAACCGCAAGGGATGCGGGCCAAGGACCGCATCCAGGTGACCGTGTACGCGATGGCACTGCCTGGGGCGTCCGGGCACGTGGCGGTGGATTACCTGGTCAAAACCAAGGGCCGACCCCAGCTCGTGCAGATAGAAGACCGCATCAGTCACGGCGACGAGCTGCTCGTACAGGAGCTGCTCAAGAAAGCCCAGGCGGGCATGCGCGGCGGTAATTACTCACCAAGCCGCCTGGCGAGCTGCTGCAACCGCCTCATGTGCGGCTACGCCGACCTGTGTGAGTCCGAGTTCGGCGGCCGCGTGCCGTTCTATCCGGAGGCGTCATGACGCTCACTACGCAATTTCGCGATCGCGCCGAGCGCCTGGCGCGCGACGCCCGCTACGGCGCCTGGGATCCAGCGGTCGCCGCGATCGAGGTCGCGCTACTCGCCGCGGCGAATAGCCGCACAATCATTGGAATGGACGAAGGAGAGACCCGTGAGACTGCCCAAGAAGAAACTGATTGTTAGGACACCGGCGCCACCACCACTGCCGCCTCTATCGTCACCGTGCGCATGCGATCCTGGATGCCCGGTTCCGCGATGGCTGCCTGAACGAGTTTCGGTGTCGTTGTGTGAACCGGACCAAACCGTGATGATTGTCCGCCTGGATGGCTACAACACCCACGTGTGGCCGATAAGAGATGGAGGCAAGGAGCGATGAACGACAGCTACGCGGACGGATTCAAAGACGGGCTCAATTGGGCAAAGGCGCTCGCATCCATGCTCGGCGGAGTAGCCGCCATGAAGGTTGCGGATAACAAACCTGGATCCGCTAAAAGCGCCGCGCTGCGCGGCGCCTCGACGCTTGCGCAGGAGTTCATCAAACAGATCGACGAGCATCTCGCGGCGATTGACGCCGCTGAACCGGGCGACCTCAATGGAAAGGACCACCAATCATGAGCATGTTGTGCATCCTCGTATTCTGGCTCCAGGTCGTTCGCCCGCCGGTGTTTTCCCCTGACGACCTGACGATGCAGGCCGAGTCGCAAGCCCGGGAGCGGGCTGTGTATCGGAAGCAGGTTGCGCTGCTGCCTCAGCTTTCGCCTTCGGAGGCGGAAGCCAGGGCGCTCAAGCTGATGGCTGACAAGGTAGTAGAGGAGGAGGCGCGATCGAAGAATTGACCTGGTGGGGACAGCTTCTGTCGTAATAAGCGCGATTCGAGTCCCAAAATGGGACAGCGATCGCGCTTTTTATGTCTGAGCGGAAGCACCGCGATACACTGATCGCATGGCAACCATGATCTCAGTTCCAGCAGCCAGGCTGTCCTCGGCTCTGTCCAGAGCGTCCGCCCTTGCCATGGATACGATCGTTGCCATCGCCGAGTCAAAGCCGGTGGACGTCGAAGCCCTGAGCGACGCGCTCAGCAAGGCGATGTCTCTGATGGAGTCCTTCAAGCCGGTCTCCGAGGATGAGTTTCGCCGTCTGTCGGATCAGGCACTGGACATCGCCGAACAAGCCAGGCTTTTGCTGGATCGCCTGCCAGCCATGAAAAACGCGTATGAGGCGTTCGCCTCGGAAGCGGAAGACTTCGCTCTGGCGGCCCAGCTACCGCCGGATCGCGATCGCGGAGGGTATCGGCGCTTGAGCGAGTTCTCCTCGTCGCGATAGCATCTGCATGGAAGCCATCTTTACCCGCGCGGCGGGAAAGCAAATGGATTCGCTCGATCCTCCGATCAGGGAGCGGGTTGTCAGCCAGATCGAGCAATACCTTGCTGACCCGGCGAGGCCTGGAGCCGCCAAGCCCCTTACAGGGCGCCCTGGTTACTTCCGACTCAGGGCCGGTGACTGGCGAGTGGTCTTCTTTCTCGAAGAGACTTCGGCGAATCCGCCTATGATGGTGATCGAACAGGTCGCGCATCGGCGCGAAGTCTATCAACGCTAGCTTTCACTTCCCCAATTAGCGCCGCATCTGGCAGCTATATTGTCGCGCGCCGGCGGCGATATGGCATGCATGAATCGGATTCAACACTTCGCCAGAATGGACCCCCCTCCGGGAGCACGTAACTCATTGATTCCCGGTTCGCCGCGGGCCTCGAACTCAACAAAATAGGTAGATTGTTGAACTCATGGACGAACACGGAATCAACGACTTAGCCGGCCTTGGAACGGATCAGTTGGAGCTTGAGTTGGCTCGGCGCCGGGCGGCTTCTCAGGGTCCCCTCCCCCCACAAATTCCGGCCGCCGAAAAAAACCGCAAGCGAAGATCCGGCGAAGAGGCGGCTACGGTCTCGTACCTGAACGACCTCGAGGTCGCGAGCCTGATGCGTGCCGTCGCCGCCGGCGGATCAGTGCGGGACGTCGCGATCTTCGAGCTGGCGTTCGGCCGAGGCTTGCGTGCGAGTGAGGTCGGCCGATTGAAACGCGAGGATGTGCGGAGCGACCCGAGCGGATGGAGAATGGCGGTCCCCAGGTTGAAGCACGGCAACGGCGGAGAGTTCCGCCTGTCCGATCGCGAGGTAAAGGCGCTGCGCGCCTGGCTGCGGATCCGGGGCAACGAGCCAGGGACGTTGTTCCCGTCGCGCAATCGCCGGCCGATTTCGCGCTTCATGCTCGACCGGCTGATGAAGCGCTACGCCGCGGCGGCCGAGCTGCCGGGCGAGAAACGGCACTTTCACTGCTTGCGCCATTCGTGCGCGACTAGGTTGCTGGACCTGGGCGAAGACGTCGTCGACGTCCAGGATCACCTTGGCCACAAGGACATCCGGAACACGATGATCTACGCAAGGGTCACGAGCAAGCGCCGGCGGGCGAAGGACGAAAGGCTGCGGGACAAGTGGTGAGACTGACTCGCTATCGGCCGGCGCGTCCGCCTCGGCATCAGTGAGTGAGTCGGTCCACCTACCTACCTACTCACTCACAAACCGTCCCTCAAACGCGCGAATCCCCTTCTTCTTCTTATTCCTTATATGCCCGCCCGAATCATCACAGTACACAGTGCATGATCGTCACAGCCTACCGTGATGATTCTCATCGAGGTCATGGGGGTGTACTAATAGTTCTGATCCGCCCTCGGTTGTGAGGCTCGGATGTCATCCCGGCGGCGCCCGCTGCCGGGCAAACCCTCAATTCAGAAGAAAGAAGGAATCGACCAAGATGTTTATGAACAAGACGAAGAAGAAGACAACGATGAGGCTGGGCGTGGCCGTGCTGCTCGCCCTGCTCGCGATCGGGACGGCCGCGCCGATCGCCGCGGATAGCTTCGACGGCCCAATCCCCGCGTGCTGGCCGCTCTGCCGCGGGTAGTCTAGCGCCAGATCCCGCGCAGCTCTTCAATGGCCCGCTGTGACCGTTGCTGAGCTGCGTCGAGTACTGCTGAGGAGTCGGGCGAGGGAACCAAGTCCGGCTCCTCTCCGGTCAGAAGCAACGACCACGAGATGAAGCAGCATGTCGAAATCACCATACCGAACAGAGCGGAGGTCTGCGGATCGCCGCCAACGTTGATCGCGAGCAGAGTCAGCGATCGACCGCCCAGGTAAACGGAGAGCACTTTGCCGTGGATCCGGTCGTTCATGGTGAGATCAGTTGGATAGTGGCGAACGAGGAGCCACAAGCAGCCAATTGCGACGAATAGAATCGATACCATGATCCGAGGTAGGAAGACCGCCAAACGCAACAGCCCTTTGCTCGGATCAACCGCCGTCAACATGACGATCATCCCACCGATCGCGATCGCCACAAGTACAAATACGCTCGCAATGTGGCCGATTCCTGGATATCTGCGCAAGACCCGCCTCCGGAGTTCGTCAGCGATCGCCACGTACCCGCAACACAGCGCGAACTGGCAGCCGGCCCAAACCTTCACGGCCTCGTTCATCGACGTCGCCGAAGACGCCCACATCGCGATTCCGATCTCGATCACATCGATCACGAGGAAAGCGGCGAATGCCGGCAGCCCGATTCGGAAAGCCGCCAGGCGGCCGAGTACGGCGAGAATCGAAGCGATCTGCAGGGCGACAAGGAACGTGGCCATTTCAAGCGGTTATGCGGAAGCTGTCGATCATGGTGAAACAAATGGAACGAATGCTGTTGTCGGCTTTGATGAGACCACTGCGGTGCAGCGCGAACAGAATTCTTAAACGGAAAACGGACGAACGGAATAAACACTCGCGCCCAAAGAGCGTTGCAAAATGCGTCCAGTTTGCATTGGCGCGAAAGAGATCGCACTCGCGGCTCAATATGACGGCAGCGCGTCGTATCAGCTTGCGCGCGATCAACTCGACGTCACCGATGTCTTGACTTGAGTTCCAGTCGCGGACCAGAATCCGTTCGCGCGTAGAGATGACGAAGACTCGGGTAGCCTTGCCCTCTCGAGCGCGCGCCGGGCGCTTGACGACGATCGGCTTGGCTGCCGTCGCGCCGCTACGCACAATGGCGCTATCGATGGTCAGCTCGCCGGTCTCGGCCTGGAAGCCGGCTTCAAGCTCTTCTAATAGTTCCTCGCGCGCCGCGGCCGCGGCTTCTTCGAGCTGCTGCACTCGCGAGAGCTTTCGTTGCGAGATCTTCAGAGCCATCAGACTGGCGTCCTGTTTATAGATGATCAGCAGTTCGTCGGACTTCTTTTGCATAACGATTCCCCTTAATCGTTGAGTTCAGCCATCACAATGTCCACGATCTTTTGTTCACTTTTGCTTGCCTTCGGCCGCCTGATCCACCTGATGAAGCGCTTGGCGAGGGCAACATCCTGCTTGTCAAACTCAGGTGATTTTATAGTGGAGTCCTCGGAACTGGGACTTTCAACCCAGCGGCGGACGGCGATTTCCATCGCCTCGGTATCCCTAATCCGCATGAGAACGGCTGTTTCTTTCAGCTTCCAGTGAAGCGATTCCGGCAGGTAAATGCTGGTCTTTACCTTGTCTTCGACGCTCTTCATCTCATAAGCCCTAAATTATCCCCTTGACGTTGTGACGCTTCGGTGTTATAGTGATGTGTAGCGTACCGCGTAAGCGGTCACGGCGTCACGATGTCAACGATACCACAAACTGTCCGAAGGGTTAAGGCCAAAAAGGGTGAGGGAACTCGCCCCCGCAAGGTGGGAGTGTTTGAAAAGCAAGTCCGGGTCACTAAGCCGACTTATCAAGCGCTCGCTCAAGAGCGCGCGCGGATCCTCAAAGAGGACGGCGCCTACTTGCCATTCGCGGAAATAGTGGAGCGCGCGTGGAAGGTCTACAAAGAGTCCATGAGGCGCCCAAAGTGAGCTTGTCGATTCCTCCAACACGGAACCCGCGCCGGCGGGCCACGTTACCTCCGAGGCGTGGCAATGCCCGTCCCTGCAGTCCGAGTCCTTAAGAGCATTCGCGTCCGGCGCGGGGATATTTTGGTGGAATCGTGAACGGTCTGCGATGGAGAAGGCTGCGGAACCGGTGGATGAGATGAGGGTTATAAGAAGGGAGCGTATGAACAATTCCAAGAGCGTCGGCAGGGGTGTCGAGACAGCGGCAGACCTTCTTACCTTGTCCACACCGCGGCCTGACTCGATCGCGGTGCTCGAATCGATCGCGGATGCGCTGATCGACGACGACGACCAGGTCGTCGGGGACTTTGGCGATACAGAAGGAGGGCTGATCCAATGAGTGCAGGAGCAAGCGCCGTCCGCGCGCGTCCACTGTCGCGTCGCGTTGCAGCGGGTGTCGTGACCCGCCACGAAGCGCAGCAGGTACTGATCTCCGATCGCTGCCTCTGCGGAGCCGAGAAGCGCCCCAAGAAGGCGTTCTGTACGAACTGCTACGGGCTTCTGCCTGCAGGACTCCGCAACCGGCTCTACCTTGGCATCGGCAATGGCTTCGAGCAGGCTTACGCGGGGTCCGTCGTGGAGTTGGAGAGGATCCACGGATGATGAAGTCTCACCGCCGCGCAGAGTCTACAACACCCGTGCCGATCGCGCCGCTCTCTCCAGTCAGCGACCTCATGACCGTAGGAGAGGCAGCGAAGTTTCTGCGCGTGTCCCAGGGATGGATCTACGATCATGCTGGCAACAACGCCCGCAAGGATCCAAAGATACCCTGCGTCCGCCTGGGCGCGGCAAAGCGGTTCCGGCGTTCATCGCTCGAGCGCTACCTTTCTCAGATTGAGGAACAGGCTGTCAAGAGCGCATGAGCCGGCCACGTGGACAAGACGGATGGGTGGAGCAGCTCCGCGGCGGCCGCTGGAAGGCCCACTGGTACGTATACGAGCGGGTCGAGGACCGTGGCGCGTCGGGAGACGTGCGCCGGCATCGGTCGAAAACGTTGGGCCGCATGACGAAGGGCGAAGCGACCGCCGAGCTGCGCAAGATCATCGCGCGCGAGTGCGGCAGTGTCGGCGCGCCAGCGATCAACGGCGACTCGCGCGCTACGTTCGCCTGGTTCTGGGTCCATAGGTTTGAGCCGTTGTGTGACTGGAGCAACAAGACGAAGGGCCACATGGAGTGGCTATTCACGAAGCACATCGAGCCCCGGTGGGGCACGATTGCACTCGCAGACATCGACGGTATTGCAGTCAGTGACTGGCTCAAGGGCCTGGCCGAGAAGTACAGCGAGAGCCTCGTCAAGCGTTGCCGGACCTACTTGAAAGCCGCCCTCGGCGAAGCGGTCGAAGAGGACTTCCTGCGCAAGAACCCGATGCGTCGCGTTGGGTTGCCGAAGTTGCGCAAGCCATCCCGGCCAGTGGCCGCGATCGAGCAACTCCAGGCCGTGCGCCGGTCGCTGAAAGAGAATGCGCAGGAGCGCGACGTCGTCATGTTCGACGTCCTGGTGCTGACTGGAATGCGCCCATGCGAGATGCTGGCGCTTCGATGGGAACACTTCCGCGAGGGCGAGCTGTACATCTGCCAGGCGTACGTGGAAACCGAGCTGAAGGAGACGAAGACGGACGAATCGGAAAACTGGGTCGCCATTCCACAGAAGCTCTCGATCGAGATTTCGCGTTGGAAGAAACGGTGTCCGACGACCGATTGGATGTTCCCGAATCTGTCTGGCCGCCCTTACAATTTGCGCAACTGGCGCAAGCGGGTCTTCCGTCCGGCGGCCGCCAAGGCAGGCGTGCAAATGGATCTCCGGACTTTACGCCGGACCTGGGCGACGTTAGCCCACGATCAGGGCGCCGGAATGAAGAGCGTTCAAGCGCAGCTTCGTCACGCGTCGTCTGCTACGACGAATGACGTGTATGTGCAACCCGTCCCGGAGACGGTGCGGTCTGTAGTAGAAGGTGTTGCAAAGAGGTACTTCTTGAGGTGAAGCGGTTTCTTGGAGCTGCGATGTCGAACCGTCATCGCAGTAGCAAGTCATTTCCTCCGCCGCAGAGGATGTAGTAATAATGGCAGCCGCCGCAGTCGCGCTGCCGTCAAGGCGCCCCGCCGAGCGCGCCGTCAAAAACGCACCACTGCCATCGTGGTGCGACCCAGACTCCTAGATCTCCGGACTTTACGCCGGACGTTTGACGTGTATGTGCAACCCGTCCCGGAGACGGTGCGGTCTGCAGTAGAAGGTGTTGCAAAGAGGTACCTTCTTGAGGTGATTGCGGGTGTTCTGAACCTTTATGAACCCCGCGTGGAATGAGGACTGAGCGAAAGTGTTGAAAATAATGGTAGTCCCGGCAGGACTCGAACCTGCGACCCTCTGCTTAGAAGTGAGGTAGTTTGTAATAGATTCAGCACTATAGCCCCTAACTGAACGCCGCGAATTCCTGGGATTTGGGTATGTTCGGCGGGTTTTGAACCCCGTTTTGAACCCTGGTTTTGCCCGGAGCGGTTTTCTTGGAGCTTCGATGTCGAACCGTCATCGCAGTAGCAAGTCATTTCCTCCGCCGCAGAGGATGTGGTAGTAAATGGCAGCCGCCGCCGTCGCGTTGCCATCAAGGCGCCCCGCAGGGCGCGCCGTCAAAAACGCACCACTGCCATCGTGGTGCGACCCAGACTCCGAAAGTTTCATACCCTGGCTGCCGTTGCCGAACTCGTATTTCGAGAAAGCGTTCCGGCGGCTCACTGGCCTCGAAAATCATCTGCTCGGTCTCATCTCAAGACTGACCTATGGCGACATCCGCGAGGGCCGTCCCGAGTGGCTCACTGATCACAGCCTCGATCGGCTTGCGAGGCTCACTGGCGCCCATCGCAACAGCGTAGCTCTGGCACTGGACCGGCTTGAGCGCGCCGGCGCGATCGACAGCGAGAAGCAGGGTCGCGGCAAGCGATATCGCGTGGCCGTCGAGCGCTGGGACAACCTTAAAGAACTCCCGCCCGAGGCCGAAGACGAGCAGGCGCCCGACGAAGAGGAACTCCCGCCCGAGGCCGAAGACGACCAGGTGAAAGAACCCGTCCCGGTCATCCGGATGGGGAAGCATTCGATCCCGCTCTCATCGGTGTCCTTCTGTAAGGAATGCGCCGCGAAGGTCATCGCCGCGGTCACTGGATCTTCGGAACCCACCCGGGGAAAGGCGAACAAAAAGGGAACGATCGTCACAGTAGAGTGTGATGATCAGGCCGTCGCGGAGGCTCAAGAGCCTGAAAAGGCGAATAAAAAGGGAACGATCGTCACTGTAGAGTGTGATGATCAGGCCGTCGCGGAGCTTGAGTGTTATCTAGTTAACAACTTCGCAAAGAAGCTCGTTGAAGCGCCCCCGCCCACCCTCTTACGTAAGGCGATTACCGATCTACGTTCGGCGGGAGTGCCACTCAGCGACCTCTTTGCGCGCATTGACCTCAGACGTGGCATCTTTCGCTATGGGCTGCTGCCCAACCTAGTCGTCGACGTGATCAACACCCACGCGGCGATGCGCCGCCACAGCGCCAGGTCTCCAGAGCCCGCAACTGGTCCCTCTTTCGCCGAGCAGGTGCGGACGCACGTCTGTGCACTGATCCCGGTGTACGAATCGCTTGCGCCTCCAATAGCCGAGGTCCTGGCGCGCATCAACGTCAACGCTGCAACGTACGAGCCGAGCCAGATCGAGCTCGAACACGAGCTGCAGGACGCGGAGATCGTTGCCGCCGGCTTGGCGGCAGCCACGCGATTGAGCGAGCACAGGCAAAGGCTCATTGAGGCCGAAGCGGTGGGCGCTATCGAGCCCCGCAAAACGAAAATGCGCCCTGAAGCGTACCGCCAGGAGTTGGAGCGGCTGCGTGCCGCGCTGATCCTCAAGGCGTGCGGGCTTCCGCGCCTGGTCTTCGGCACCTGATTGTGTGTGACAAGGGGCCGTCACCGCGCGCGGCGGCCCTCAACCTTCCAAACCAAACTTCAGAACCTCAGACAGGAAAGGAGTGACGACAGAAATGACAAGGCGCGCTGGACCTGCAGTACCCAGCGCGCCTACCGAAGTAAATCGAACCGTCGAACAATCCAATTGTAGCCCAACAAACAAGGGCTAAGGAGAATGTTTGATGGCAGCCCCGGCTAGGAAACCAGTTGCAAAGACGCAAGCAGCGTCGAGTAAAGGAACCTCGACAGCAGCGTCCGGCAAGACCACAGCATCGTCGAGCAAGGGAGGATCGACGAAGAAGAAGAAATAGAATCCGCGAGGTAATCGGACCGTCGAACACTCCGCTTCTCTCCCCGCGATTTGCCTCAACTCACCAGCCATGCGTCTGCAGTCTGAATTCGAAATCGAATGCGTCTGTGGCGCACGAATCGTGCAACATTCGCCAGTCGGCACTTGTCCGCAGTGCAAGCGCCGATTCACCGTCGAGTGGCAAGCCAACTATGAACCATCTGAAGCCGCTGCACCAACAGCAATGGCGCAAGCAGCAGGGGAGTAAAAGCAAGAACCATGGACACAGCGCAGAATGTCCTCATCGCCGCGACGTTCCTATTGATGGCGCTCGCCGCGACCGTCATCGCCCACTTCATTAATCAGGACCGGTACAAGTGCCGTTGTTGCGACCGGTCGCAGATCGCATGGCTCGCGCCGCTCGACTGGGCGGAACGCGACCTGTGTACGCCGTGCGCAGAGATCGTGCGAGAACGAGCACTCGAAGGCGATCGGAAGAGACGGCATGAGTTGCCGGCGTGGGAGGCACGGAGGTCGTGATCCCGCGCACCGAAGCTCGCATCGCGGCCATAAGGGCCAGTCAGTCCAGCGCGCCACACGGGACACGTGGGCGCTACATCAGCGGGTGCCGTTGCATGCAGTGCCGGGCCGCAAACTCGCGCTACTCGTGCGAGCGCGATCGCGCCAGGCGTCAGAACGGCGACTGCCGCGCCATCGTCGATGCGGCGAAATCACGCGCTCACATCATCAAGCTCGGCAACCAGGGTGTCGGATACAAGATTGTGGCTGAAGAGGCAGGCATCGGTCACACGATCGCTCTTGAGATCCGCACTGGCAAGCGTCTCCGGATCCGCGCGAACACCGCGCGCGCCATCCTCGCGGTAAACGCCGCCACGGTCGTGCGTGGCGACAAGTCTTTGATAGATGCAGGCCCCACGTGGAAGCTGCTCAAAGAGCTGCTCGGGCGCGGCTACACGCGGACGCAGCTTGCGAAGTGGCTCGGCAGCACGGCTAAGTATCCAGCGCTGCAGGTTCGCCGCGACGTTGTCACGTATCGGACCGCGTTCGCGGTCCGGCAACTCTACGACAAGATCGAGGCCGGGCTCATGAGGAGGGACCGTTGATGCCTATTGTGGTGACGGACGTCGTGGAGACTCACGAACAACGGGCCGCGCGCTACGAACGTGCGATCTGCGCATTCGCCGACCAACGCTTTGCGGACCGCGGGGGATATGCGGACTTTGCGGAATGGGTACAGCAGACGGCGAAAGACCTGCTCAACGGGTGCGAGGCCGAGTGTCCAATCTGCGGTACGTATCTTCACGATGGCGCGTGCGTCGAAGGGAGCGAGGAGTGAGCCGGGGCGACGTTCCATCAACCGCCGGCAGAC
>SCTG01000050.1 GCA_004298335.1 Nitrospirota bacterium | reverse complement strand
GCCATGAAGTTGCTCTTCTGGACCGGCGCGTCGCGGGACAGGCGGGCCGGCGGATTCTCCGCGTCCAGCACCGGGACCGCGCCCTTCCAGGCCGCGCGCGGGGGCAGCCTGATGCCTTTTTCCTGCATATCCACATAGGCGCGGGCATGCGTCACGAAGAAGCCGTCGCAGGCCACGCCGACGGGAAGCGTGACGTCGTTCTTTTCGCTGATGATGAAGCCCTTCATGATGAAATCGAAGAGGTCCTGCTGGTTCTCGGCGTGAAAGACGATCATCCCGCAGTGCAAGAGGTACGCGACCTCGATGTTGTCGGGCTGGATCGCCAATGGAGCGTTGACCACGCGGCACGTGAACATCGCCACCGCCGGCAACCGGTGGCCGGGCCAGGAGGCGATCGGCTCGATGCCGCGGAGCGTGCCAGGACCGGCCGTCGCCGTAAAGCAACGGACCCCCGCCCTGGAACCTCCGGCGATGGCCGACATAACGCCGTATTCCTCTTCGCCGCGGTAGTATTCCTTCACGTAGCCCTCTCCATAGAGGACGCCGATCAACTGCATGGTTTCGCTCTGGGGGGTGATCGGATAGGCCACCGAGAAATCCACGCTGGAGCGCCGCACCGCTTCTTTCGCCGCCTCGCTGCCGGTGATGAATTCCCGCTTCCGGGGCGCCTCGAAGAACATGTGCTCAGGGGTCACGACTCGTTGTTTTTTCGCCCCCTCGTGCGGATCCTTTGAGCCGCCCCCGACCTTGATCGGCGCGGCCGAGGTGATCGGATCGCCCTGAGGGTTGGTCTTCTGTTCAGGCTCGACAGAGGTTATCGGATCCCCTTGCGGGTTGGTTTTTACTTCGGGTTCGAGAGGGTTGCTCATCGTAGCCTCCGCAATCTGGAAATCAATATCGTCGGTTGCTTAATGGGGCTTCTGCCCTTCCGGCGGCATATGAACGCCGGTAGGAGGAGCAGACGCCAACTTGAGCGACAGTGGATTCACATGAGTCTCTCCTCCGTTCACGCGGCTCTGAAGGCCGGTATAGCGGACGGTCTTGCCGTCGGCCGGAAGGGAGATTTTCATTTCCTCACGCACCCGTTTGAAGATTTTGGCCACCTTCCGCAGCTTGGCGACATCCATGTCATGGACGCTCAGCATCGCGTCTTCATGGCCCTGCTCGGCGCAGAGCGCCGCCGTGCAACAGTTCGTGCCGGCGCGGATCATCTTCAGGCTCAAGTTCGCGTAGTGACAGTGGAGGCCGACGAAAATGCAGGCCTCGATCTTGTTGCCCCAGATCGTCAGGTTCGGGTGATTCGGATTGATGACTTCCTCCGGATCCACCTTCGGATACTTCGGCCGGTAGTCCGGCATGGGGATGATCAGGACATTGGGAATCTGCGCGGCGATTTCCAGCACGGCTTGCGCCTTCTCGACCGCGTGCTCGTTCCAGGCCCAGAGTACCATGGGGCCGGGAAAGATCGTGGCGTTCGGCTTGGTGAGCATCTGCCGGGCGATCTCCGCGATCGCGACGTCCTCCGGCGTATGATGGCCGTAGGCGATGCCGACCCCCGAGGGAGGCAATTCCACGCCGAGCTGGGCGGCGGACGGCGGCATGAAGCCGGCCGGTCCTGGCACAATGATGCGCTCTTTCTCAGCAGGAAGGGTTTTCAGCATTGCCATGCCCTCGCTTACGCGACTTCAACCGGGGCCGCAATCGCCTTCGTCCCCTTATCGAGGTAGGTGATGCGATCGGTGATGGCTGCTTTGGGGAGTTGATCGATCATCGTCATCTTGATCGCATGGTGCTTGGCCATGTTGTCGCAGACCCATACGCATTGCGCGCAGCCCTTGCACCGGTCCACCGCCACGTAGGCCGAGCCGTACTTGTGGCCCTTGTCCTTGCCCGCATTGTCGTCATAGTTAATCGTGTTGGCCTCCGGGCAATACTGCGTACAGAGCTTGCAACTCGTGGCTGCACAGATGTCAACGTCAATATCGGCAACAAGATACATGCAGGTCTCCTCTTCTCGAGATCAGCGGGAGGCAGTCTCGGCGGCGGCCAGATCGTCGGCCTTCTTGGCCGCGGCTCTCTCGTCCACGCCCCATCCGTGCTCCTCAGCGTAGTCCCAACCGGCCTTGATGACGGCGATGTTCTTGTCGATCAGTTCCTGTTTTTGCTTGAACTTTCTTTCCACGACGCTGTCCAATGCTGCGGTCCCGCCGGACACGACGAAGCCCTTCCCCAGGAACCGGTCCTTCACGGCTTCTCCCAGCGCCTCGAGCGTGGTCAACCGGGTGATGGCCCCGATCGCGCCCATGAGCGCCATATTGGTCGCCAGGTCCAGGCCCGCGACTTTCAACGAGAGCTGCGTGGCCGGGATGTAATAGAGCTTGGCGTTCCGCTCCTTGAGCTCATTCGTTTCCAGCGGGGGCAACTTCATCGGCCCATCGTGGTTGATCAACAGCACGCCGTTCTGTTTGAGCCCGAAATAGAAGGGCATCGTGTACGACTTGCCGTGGGTGATCACCTGGGGGTGGAAGATGATGCAGATGTGGGGGAAGGTGATCTCGCCGATCTCGTAGATCGGCTCGTCGGAGACCCGCACGTAGCTCTCGACCGGCGCCATTCGCTTTTCCGATCCGTAGAACGGGACGATCGAACTCTCCCCGCCGGCCCGGATGACCGCCGTGCTGAGGATGTGGGAACCGGTCACGACCCCCTGGCCGCCGACGCCCGCCATCCGAATGTTGAAGCGCTTTGCCATGTCCGTTCCTCCCTCTCCCCCGACAGGGACTGTGCCGTGCCTACGCCTTTGGAAGGGCCGCCGCCGTTGCCGGCTTCGGCAGATACTCCTTGAACCCGTACCGCGTCGCCAGGTACTCCTTGGCTTCGTCGGTGATGTGCTCGGAGAATGCGTACCGGTCGGTCTCGACGCTCTTGGCGTCTTCCATTACCTTGTCGGTCGGAATGGAGTACTCGATGTTGCAGGATGTGTAGGCCTGGATGTACGTCGGCCCGATCTCGCGGGCGATCAGGACGGCCTTCTTGATCACGCTCTCGACGCGCCGCGGGTTGTTCGGCACGACCGTGGCCACGTAGGCGCAACCCGCCAGCTTGGCCATGCCGATCATGTCCATCTTCTCGAACTTCTTGCCCAGCGGAGCCATCTTGAGGACCTGGCCCTTGTTGGTCATGCCGCTCTCCTGGCCGCCGGTGTTTCCGTAGACCTCGTTGTCCAGCATGATCGTCGTGAACCGCTCCTTGCGGAACCAGGAATGGAGGGTCATGCTGAAACCGATGTCGGCCATGCCGCCGTCGCCGGCCATCACGACCACATCCTTGGGCTTGTCCCCGAACCGCAGCTTGAGTCCCCGGCTCAGCCCGCTGGCCACGGCGTTCTGGTCGCCGTAGTTGCCGTACACGAAAGGCACGGCGGCCTGTGAAATGGCCAGACGTCCGCACCCGGCGGTTCCCACCGTGATGGTATCCTCCGGATTGGGGAACGAGATCATGGCCAGGCGGATGAACAGCGTCATCGCGCAGCCGGCGCACATGGGATGCTCTTCAAGGATCTCTTTGAACGACCCCATCTGCGAGACGGTCGTTTTCTTGCCGAAGGGGCCATGCTCCACCATATCGCGATATTCCTTGGGCATGAACTTGTCAAACCCAGGGGAAAATTTAACGTAATCGAGACTCATATTGACCGCCTCCTTAGGTTCAATCCGAACCCGCGCCGCCCACCGAGTGAAGAACGTGAAAATCCTCTTACGTTACAATGTATTAAGTGACTCGCCCTAGACGTAGAACAACTGGCAAAGTTTATCAAAACACGAAGAATATTGTCAATGCGAAAAAGCCTCCGACCAGCCGCATCCTGACGTTACGTGGAGCATCCCGAGCGTATGATAACCCCCGCTCCAATGCAACCCAAAAGAAGACCTACCTTCTCACTTACGAAGGCCTAACTTTCGACCTCGCTGGTAGGCCTTTGGCCCTATCATATGCAACCGATTGAAATAATACGCGAAACCTGTATTTCGTTTAGTTTTTTGAGCGAATTCGGCAATTCGCCCCAGTTTTTCTTGCTCTCCCGTATGGCGTTCAATATAATTTCACTGCGTTGTGGTATTGGTGATACACCTTAAATAATAGGGCCTTGCGATGCCGACCTCGCTCAAAATCATTTCGACCGACTTGATCGAGGCCGTCAAGAAAACGACGGCCGAGCTGGCGGCCGAGGCTCCGTCCGACTATAAATTCTGTCGCTACGCGGACCTCCGCCTCGAAGTGATCGAGGAGAAACAGGCGGGAGCGGAGAACGGCGATCCGAAATATTCCGCCGAGGACAGCCTGCTGGCCGTCGGAATCCGGGTGCTCGCAGGAGACGGAGTCGTCGCGCCGGGATATTTCGGGCAGACCCTGGGCGCGGCCGACCTCCCCCAGTTCGCCAAACGGCTGGCGGCCGGCCTGAAGCACGCGTACGAGCGCGCCGTCGCCAACGCCCGCCTGAAAGCCCACGCCAGGAGCAAATACAAGGACCTGGGTGAGTCCCTGTACGACACCCGCCTGGCCCCGATCGACGCCCACCGCGACACCGTCAAGGCCGAGTACGCCGTCGACCCCCGCCGGGTCCTGGTCGAGGACATGGTCCGGCACGTCACCGACGTGTCGCGCGCGGTCCGGGACGTCGACGAACAGGTGCAGTACAACGCCGTCAGCGTCGTCACGCTGTTCTCGCGCGAACTCTTTGCGAGTTCCGAGGGCGCCTGCATCGACCAGTCCTTCGCGCTGACGAGCGGGAGCGCGTACGTCGTCGCCGTCAGTGAAACCGGCGACCAGGAACTCTCCGACACCATCGGCCATCAGCGAGGCTGGGAGGTGATCACCGAGGGCGTCATCGAGGAGCACATCCGCAACCTCGACCTGCTCACCTTCTCGACCAATCTCGCCCGCGATGCCGTCAAGCTGGCCAACGCCCCGCCGCTGCGCACCTCGGACAAGGAAGTCGTGGTGGTCACGGATCCGCATTTCAACACCCTGCTGTCGCACGAGATCATCGGGCATCCCACCGAGCTGGACCGGGCGCTGAAGATGGAGACGGCCTACGCGGGCCGGAGTTGGCTGCTGCGCTCCCTGCAGGACACCATGATCGGCAAAAAGATCGCCTCCCCGCTCGTCACCGCGTACTCGGACCCCTCGCTGCCGGGTGTCGGGCATTACAAATACGATCACGAAGGGACCCCCGGCAAGAAGGTCGTGCACATCGAGAAGGGCCTGTTCAAGGGCTTCATGAACAGCCGGCAGACGGCGGCCATTCTCGGCGTCGCCCCCAATGGCTCGTGCATGGCCACGGAAGCCCATCTCGTGCCCCTCGTGCGGATGTCCACGACCGTGTTCGGCGCGGGGACGCACGCGCCCGAGGCCATCATCCGCGACGTCGACAAGGGGTTCTACGTTGTGGGGCACCGCATCCCGTCCATCGCCGAATCGCGGGAAAACTTCCGGATCTCCGCGCAGAAGGTCTACGAGATCCGCCACGGGCAGATCGGGCAGCTGTACCGGGGCGGCGGCATCATGGCCGACACCAAGGACTTCCTGATGAAGGTGGACGCGGTGGGACGGGACTTCCGCCTCTACCCGATTCCGAATTGCGGCAAGGGCCAGCCGATGCAGAGCCGCAGGCTGGGCAATGGAGGACCGACCATCCGGAGCCGGGCGCGCCTCGCCGGGCTGGCGTAGGAAGCCCCGCATGATCACCCTGCCACCGCTCAAGCGCACCGCCGAAGACGGACTTCGCTGGCTCCGGCGCCAGAAGGACGTCCAGGAAGCGGAAGTGTTCGTCGCGAGCAACGCGAGCCTGACCGCCCGCCTCAATTACACCTCGCACGTGCCCTGCAACGGCGTCGAGGAACCCAAGTCCTCGGAGTCCTACGGGATCGGCGTGCGGGCCGTCTTCGGGAACGGCAAGGATCCCCGCATCGGGATGGGCAGCGAAACCGGCGACCTCTCGTTGAACGGGGTGAAGACGGCCCTGGAGAGGGCCCGCCGCAGCGCGGTCTCGGACCCGGAGTTCACGACCCTGCCCCGCCCCTCTGTGGAACGGCGCGCGCTGGCCAAATACCACGATGCAGCGGCCATGGACCTCAAGGACGCGGACCTCGTCCAGGCGGGCTGGCGGATTCTCGCCAAGGCGCTGGATGAATTCACCTCGGCCGGCCGCCTGAAGGCCCTGGCGAAGGGCGGGCACAAGCTGCGCGACCTGGGCCTCATCGTCGGAGGCGACGTCACCTTTCTGCTGGAACGGATGGCGATCGGCTCCACCCGCCTTCCCAAAGTCCAGACCGATGAGTCCACGCTGATCGCCTCCTTCGTCACCGCGATGGTGGAGCGGGAGGGGGCGAAAGGCACCGGGTTCGGCTGCAACACGCGATTGAGCGCGTTCAAGGGCGAGGCCGGATCCGAAGCGGCCCGAAACGCCATCGCCCAGGTCGGCGGGGTCCGGGTCAAGGACGGCGACTATGCCGTGATCCTGGGGCCGCAGCCCGTCTCGGACATCGTGAACCATCTGCTCCTGCCGAGCCTCGAAGTCGGGAGCTTCTACGACTGCAGTTCGGCCTTCCACGGACAGTTCGGCCGCCAGGTCGCGCACGAGACGCTCAACCTGTACGACCATGGGGCGCTGCCGGGCCACATGGGCAGCAAGGGGATCACCTGCGAAGGCCTCCCCACCGGTCGGACCGACCTGATCAAGCATGGGAGGCTCGTCGGGCTCCTGTCGAGCTTTTACGAAACGGAACGGATCCTGCGGGACCCCACCGCGAAGGACAAGCTCGGCGTGCCCCCCGAGGACCACCTCGGCGCCCTCGTGCCGCGCAACGGGTTCCGGTATTCGGGGGGCGGCGGGCGCCGGTTCGACATGGTGCCCTCCGTCTCGCCCACCAACGTCCTGATCGAAAGCCCGGAGAAGAACACCCGCGAGGACCTGCTCCGCCGCGTGCAGAACGGCGTGTACATCGGCCGGATATGGTATACCTATCCCATCAACGGACTGCGGGCGGGGGACTTCACCGCGACGGTGGTCGGCGACTCGTACGTGATCAAGGACGGCAAATTGGCGGCGCCCGTCAAGGCCAACACCATTCGCATCAACGACAACATCCACAACGTCCTGCGGAACATCGCGGGCATCACCGGCAAGGGCAAGGGCACGGTCTCCTGGGCCGCGGACGAGGTCGTGTACGCGCCCGAGATCGCGGTCTCCCGGCTCACGCTCAACGAGATCGCCGGCTACATGGACACGCTCTGATGGCGGACGAACCCACTAGGCCCGCCGGCCTGATCCAGCCGGGGCCGTCGCCCGTCGGCGCGCCCGGCGGCATCCACAACCGCCCCCCGATCCCGGGCGCGGGCGACAAGGCCGAATGCCCCAAGTTCATGAGCCACGGCCCCTGCGGCGGCGTGCGCAAGGGCGGGTTCTGCGAGGTCTTCCCCGAGATGATGTGTCCCTGGGTCACCATGTATCTGGAGCTGGAAAAACTGGGACAGACCGACTGGATGACGAAGACATGAAGAAGCGCGGGTACACGGACCGGCATGCCCGCAGCGGGATCGAGGCGCGGCTGCCGGCGATCGAGACATGGCCGAATCAGTTCAAGGGGTATGAGATCGCCATCGAGGTGCCGGAGTACACCGCCATCTGTCCCAAGACCGGCCTCCCCGACTTCGGCACGATCCGCATCGTCTACATGCCGGACAAGCGCTGCCTCGAATTGAAGTCCCTGAAGATGTACATCCACGCCTACCGCAATCTCGGCATCTTCTACGAAAATGCCGTCAACCGCATCCTGAAGGACCTCGTCGCCGCCTGCCGTCCCGTGCACGCCCGCATCACCGGCGAGTTCACCGCCCGGGGCGGGTTGCGCACCACCATCGAAGCCAAGTTCCCGTAGGGGCCCGCTCAGCCCGCGACCCCTCCTGGCCTATTCGAATTTCGTGTATTCGCTGAAGATGTAGTCCATTTCCGCGAGCTTGTTCTCGATCGAAAACGGCACCATCTCGGCGTAGGCGGACAGGATGACGACGGCGTTCATGTTGGCGTCTTCTTCCGACGCGCTGGACAGCCGTTTCGCGATGCCGCGGTTCACGTGGCCGACCATTTTATAAATGTCGGTCAGTTTCTTGAGATCCCAGTCCGGCGTTTTGCCCTTCCGCATCAGCAGGTACTGGGCGGTCAGGTACATCGACACGGCCCGATAGACGGTCTCCTCCAGCGAGCCGAACGGCAGGTGGAACTTCACCATCGGGCGCAGCTTGTCCATCACCGGGCAATTGCTCGTGACCATGTAAATGCCGATGATCGAGCTGAGGCCCTTCTGCAGGGTCGTCTGCTTTTCGTACGTGCGCTCGGGCGTCTGGACCTGGACGCCCGTGTTTTCATACGACTGGGAGTCCTTGAACGTCTCGACCAGGGTGGCCAGGTTGACCGCCACCGGGCAATACTCGACCTCGTCGCCCAGCGGGCACTGCTCGCACTGCTGGTATTTCAGCTTCGTCCAGGACGGCTTCGGCAGGTCTTTTTTTGTGACCAGTTCGAGCGTCGACGCATTCAACAACACTTCAAATTGCTTGACCATCCCGTCCGGGAATTTGAAGGTGTAGAGAAAGCGGATGGTGTCGGATGGCTTTCGGTCAGGCATGCGCTTCGAAGAACGATACCATATCCGTCCTTCCCGCGAAAGGCAAAAGCACCGGGCACACAACACCCTCGACCCCGGACCGGGCCGTTCGGGGCCCGGTCGGGGCAACGCGTCGCCAATCCGGCGTCGTTGTCAGGAAATGGCCGTTATTTACCCAGTACCGCGACTTTGCAGGCCTTCGCCACGCGAAACTTCACGACGCGCTTGGCGGGAATCTTGAGCGGCTCTCCGGTCTGCGGATTGCGGCCCATCCGGGCCTTGCGGTTCACCAGGACCAGCTTGCCGATGCCGGGCAACGTAAAGGAGTTCTTGGCTTCCTTCTGCGCGAGGGCGGCCAGGGCATCGAGCAATTCACCGGCGGATTTTTTGGTGGTTCCTGCCTTCCCGGACAGATGATCGGCGATCTGTGACTTCGACATTGCCTTGGACATGTGCGCCCTCCCCTGGTTGGTATGCGATGCTCTGTAGTTGGTATGCGAGGCCTTGTAGCAGAAGCCTTTCGGGGTGTCAAGCGTTGCAGCTGGCAAGGATGTCGCCGGGTGGTGGTCAAGCGCGCGGCCCTGTGCTATCCTGCGCGCCGTGACGGACTCATCGCGCCGCACGATCGTCGCGTGGACGCTCTATGACTTCGCCAACTCGGCCTTTTCGGCCATCGTCTATGCGACTGTTTTTCCCGCCTACTACGCCAACACCGTCGTCGGCAACGCGGACGGCCGGGGCGATTTCTGGTGGGGGCTGGCCGTCTCCGTCTCGATGGCCCTCGTCGCCCTGACCTCGCCGTTCCTCGGCGGCATCGGCGATCACGCCGGCGTCCGCAAGCCCTTCTTCATCGGCTTCACCTTGCTGTCCGTCGGCGCGACCGCGCTGCTCGCGACGGTCCAGCCTGGCATGGTCCTGTGGGGCTTCGCGCTGGCCGTCGCCGGCATCGTCGCCTTCGAGGCGGCCTTCGTCCAGTACAATTCGTACCTGCCGCGCATCGCGCCGGTCGGGCTTCTCGGGCGGGTGTCAGCCGCGGGGTTCGCCGTCGGATACGCCGGCTCGGTCGTCGCCTTTCTGGCCGCCTGGCCCTTTGCCGCCGCCCAGGCCTACTGGGGATGCTTTCTTTCAGCCGCGGTCCTCTTCGGCGTCTTTTCGATCCCTGCCTTCCTCGTCCTGCCCGCGGATGCCCGCCGGGCCATGGGGCTCGGCAACGCCATAGCACGCGGCTGGCACGGCACCCTGGCCACGATGCGGGAGATCGTCACGGTGCCGGCGCGCATCCCGATGCGGCGGTTCCTCCTGGCGTACCTCGTCTTCGAGGACGGCGTGAACACCGTCATCGCCTTCGCGGGGGTATTCGCGGCGAAGACGCTCGGCTTCGCCATGACCGAGATCATCGCGTTGTTCATCGTCATCCAGGTCACCGCTTTGGCGGGCTCGGCGCTCTGGGCCGGCCCGACGGACCGGCGCGGGCCGAAGTTCGTCGTCGGCATGATGCTGGTCCAGTGGACGGCGGTGACAGTGGCGGCATACTTCGTGGAGACGCCCTGGCACTTCTGGGTCGTGGCGGTCCTGGCGGGGACCGGCCTCGGCGCCATTCAGGCCGCCAGCCGGACGTTCATGGCCACGCTCATCCCGCCGGAACGCGAGGCGGAGTTCTTCGGCTTCTATGCGCTGGTCGGCAAGTCCGGCGCAATCCTCGGGCCCTTGGTGTTCGGCCTGGTCTCCGCGGCGCTCGGCGGCAACCAGCGCATCGCGATCGTGACGGTGGGGCTCTTTTTCGTGGCCGGCTTGATCCTATTGCAGCGCGTCCCCGCCGGCGGCCCGACGGTCAGGGCTTAGAGCCATCGGCGCACCCTGGCTCTGTAGGCCGTGAACGCCTCACCGAACAGGGAGGCGAGTGCCCGTTCCTCCGGTTCGATCTGGAAACGGTTCATGTAGAGGATGAAGCCGGGCAAAAGAAGGAAGGCCAGCGCGTTCGACAAGTACCAGGCCCATCCGAGCAGGAGCAACAGCAAGCCCAGGTACATCGGGTTGCGGGAATACCGATAGATGCCCGACACGACCAACGAAGAGGCTGCGCCGGGCTTCATGGGATTGACCGTCGTCTTCGCCCTCGCGAATGACACGATCCCCATGACGCCCACAGCCAGGCCGGCGGCGGCAAAGAGCGCGGCCACGACATCGCACGCGGGCAACGTGAACTCCAGCGCCGGCACAGTCCCGGACGCAACCCACATCAGCGCCGCCGCGACGAGCACTACCCCGACCGGCGGAACCTTCAACTCAAGAACATGCACGGGGCACCTGATTTAAGAAAACGATGTCATTCCTTCTTGTCTACGGTATTACGGGAAGTTCGCACTTCTTTTCCGATGCCACGGTCTTAATTATGGTCAGATCGTTGCGCAAATCAGCCAGATTCTCTTCAGCGCTTTCATTGTCGTTCCAGGTGAAAAAACCGAATCCAACAATGGCCAGGGTGGCAACGCCCAGCACATTGGTCGCCACCGTGCCGTTTCTGGAATCCTTGATGGCTGCAACCACCTCCTGCTCAGCGGCAACCGTCGCCTTGTATGCCTCAATCAACTCCGGGCAACTCGCCTTCCGAGCCAACTGCCAGACATCCTCGTCCGCAACCGCTGCGGATGCCGTACAAAATAACAGGGTGATGGCAATCAGAATGGCCGGCAGTCGGTTAACATTTCCCGTCCTCATATTGTTTCCTTTCTAGCCTTTCTTTCCTGAATCAGCCAGCAGACGAAGCCGCCGATTCCGCCGAGCAGAAAGCCCAGGGGGCCGGTGATGAAGATGCCGAGCAGCGGGCCCTGGTTGGCGCTGGGGTTGAAGATCAGCGGCCCGAAGAAGCCAGCCGAAAAGCCGACGCCGCCCGTGACGAGCGCGCCGTATGCCACGCTTGTCGCCAGCCTATCTGGCACCGCCTCGGACTTCACCCAGACATACCGGCCCACTCCGATCGCGCACAGCAGCGACACGAGACTGCCGATCCACCACTGGCCCTTCAACGGGATCAACGCAAACGGCACCCAGAGAATGGCGTAATACGCCACCACCACCACCACAAACGTAATCAGCACCCGAAACGCCGGCTTCATTTCGCCTGCTCCAAATCCGAGTCTGGCACCAATTCTTACTTCTTGTTCCCTGTACCTTCTATGTTAGGCAGCATCAAGCGATTCTCCTCCAACGTTTGAAGGCTGCGACATCCTCCGCTGAAAGATCGAAC
>SCTG01000049.1 GCA_004298335.1 Nitrospirota bacterium | reverse complement strand
GCCGAACGCGTCAACGAGGTGACCAAGGCCTATGAGAAGCATTATAAATCCCGCTTGCAGCAGATGATTCAACACCAGGTCATCATTGGAGGGGGGGTCGCGCTGCTCGGCATCCTGCTCTCTTGGGTCATTACCCGCGGCATCATGACGCCCTTGGCCGCTGTGGTGGCCAACGCCCGGGAGATCGCGCGTGGCGACCTCCGGCAGGAGAAGCTCCAGGTGACGTCGGCGGACGAGATCGGGCAACTGGCGACCGCCTTCAACGCCATGCAGGAGACGTTGAAAGAGATCACGAAGCAGACGCACGAGGGGACGCTCAACCTCAACAGCGCCTGCCAGGAGATCCTTGCCTCGACCCAGCAGCAAGCCGCGAGCACCAAGGAACATGCCTCCGCCGTCCATGAGACGACGACCACGGTGGAGGAAGTCCGGCAGGCGGGAGTCCAGATCTCCGAACGGGCCAGACAGGTCGCCACGGCGGCCGAGGCTACATCGTCAGCCGGCCGCACCGGCCTGGCGGCCGTGCAGGACACGACCCAGACCATGGACAAGATCCGTGATCAGGTCGAAGCCGTCGCGGCGAACATCGTCGCCTTGAGCGAAAAGACCCAGGCCGTGGGCGAGATCATCGCGTCGGTCAACGACATTGCCGAGCAGTCCCACCTCCTCGCGCTGAACGCGGCCATCGAAGCGGCCGCGGCCGGCGAAGCGGGCAGGAGCTTCTCCGTGGTGGCCGGCGAGGTCAAGAGTCTGGCCGACCAGGCGAAGCAGGCGACCGTCCAGGTCAGGAACATTCTGAGCGAGATCCAGAAGGGCATCACCGGCTCGGTCATGTTGACTGAAGAAGCGGTCAAGCGTGTCGAGAGCGGCAAGAAACAGTCCGAGGTGGCCGAGCGGACGATCAAGGAGCTGACCGAGACGACCATCGAAAGCGTGCAGGCCTTCCAGCAGACCATCGCCACGACGAACCAGCAGCAGATCGGCTACGACCAGGTCACGCAGGCTCTGCAGGAAATCCGCAGGGCCTCGGAGCAGACGGCCGTGGGGACGTCCCAACTGGAAAAGGCGGTTGTTAATCTGACCGCTCTGAGCCAGCAGTTGCGCAAGGGCGTGGAGAGGTTCCAGTTGTGAGCGACGACATCCTTCAGAGACTGCTTATTAGCTTCCAGGCGGAGCAACGGGACCATCTGGAGAAGATCCGGAGCATCCTGGACGATCTGGCCAGATCGGGGAAAGGGCCGGGTCCTCAGTTGGAGGAGGCGTTCCGCAGGGCCCACAGCCTGAAAGGCGCCGCGCGCGCGGTGGACCTGCGCCAGATCGAGACGTTCGCGCACTGCGTGGAGACCATCTTCTCCCGCGTCAGGGACGGACGCCTTCCCCTCGACAAAGAGACGATTAAGACAATCCGCTTGGTTCTCGATGCCATCGAGGACTGGGTCGCCGCCTACTTCCAGAAACAGACTCCGGCGGAGCCGGTCAAGGCCCTTGACGCGGTGGAGGCCCTGCTGGGCACCGAGGCCATGCCTCGGGCCGCCGCCAAAGCCGCCCCGCCCGGCGAACCCGCCGGCACCTCTCACCCAGCGGAGGAGGCGCTGACCGTCAGCGCCAGATCCATGGAGCAGCTCCTGGAGGCGTCGGACCGAATGTTCGTCGAGGCATCGAGACAAACCGTGGTCACCAGGAAGCTGGCCCAGGTCGAATTCCAGGTCAACGCTCTCGACGCGGAGCGGGACCGGGTCAAGCGGACCCGCGGACAGGTTCTGGAGCGGCACCTCGACTTTGTGGACAGACACGTCCGCTCCCTGAAGCGGGAGGTTCGAGAGATCCGACAGGTCCACTCGCGCGGGACCTGGGGGTTACAACAAGCCGGCGAGCATCTGAGGGAAGAGATCCTCCGGGCTCGCATGGTTCCGGCGGAAGACGTCTTACAGGGGTTCCGGAAGATGGTCAGGGACCTGGCGCGCGACGAAGGCAAGGAGGTCGAGTTCACCGCCGAGGGACTCGGCGTCCAGGCGGACCGTCTGGTGCTTCAGGCCCTGAAGGACCCGCTCATGCACCTGCTCCGGAATGCGGTCACCCACGGGCTCGAAGCGCCGGCCGACAGGCGCAGCCGCGGAAAGGAGCCGGCGGGCGCCGTCCGCCTGCGGTTGCGCGAGCAGGGCAACCTCCTCCGGATTACCGTGGCTGACGACGGACGCGGGATAGATTGGAAGACGGTCGCCGAGTACGCCGTCAAGCGCCGCTTCCTGTCGCAGCCGGAGGCGGAGTCGGTCTCTCCCGAGGCCCTCTCGCGCCTCCTGTTCCTGCCAGGATTCTCCACCATCCGTATGGTGACCGACCTTGCAGGCCGGGGGATGGGACTGTCCGTGGTCGCCGAGACGGTGAAGCGGCTCCAGGGCAGCGTGGAGTTGCGCTCCGAAAAGAACACCGGCACGACCGTTGAGATCGCCGCCCCCATCTCCGTCTCCACCCACAGGGTTCTCATCGTCGAGTCCGCGGGTCAACAGTTTGCGATTCCCGCCGCCGCGCTCCAAGGCCTTATCCGGGTGTCCATCGGGCAGATCGAGACCGTTGAGGGAAGA
>SCTG01000221.1 GCA_004298335.1 Nitrospirota bacterium | reverse complement strand
CAACTGGAGCTTCTGAAGACCACGGGGCAGTTGGCGCGGGTGTTCCAGTAGGGTGTTGAAAAACCCATCTCCCCGGCAGGTCACGGTGGGGGACAACGAAAAGAAGGATCCCGGCATCGAAGCCACATTGCCTCCATAAGGCAGGTGGTTGGGGCGGAGGGGAAACTCTCCGTTGCCGGAGACGATGGGTCACTTTTCCTGGGCGACCGACTTGCGCGGGTTGGTGGTGGTGCTGGCGTGCGGCCCACCGGCCTACTACCTCCTTTCTATCTACTGCGCCCACGGGTTCTTTTCCCGGAAGCCACAGGCCTCCGCTCCCTCGAACCCCTACCAGCCGCCCATCAGCATCCTCAAGCCGGTGCGCGGCCTGGACCGCGAGGCGTACGAGAACTACGCCAGCTTCTGCGAGCAGGACTACCCGACCTACGAGATCCTGTTCGCCGTGAGCGACGCTGACGATCCGGCGATCCCGATCCTCGAGAAGGTGGCGCGCAGCCACCCGGAGCGAGCCGTCCGCATCCTTACGGGAGCGCCGCCGCTGGGCTCGAACGACAAAGTGAACAAACTCTGCCGTCTGGTGCGGGAAGCCCGGTACGACCTGCTGGTCATCAGCGACAGCGATGTGCGGGTCGAGCCCGGCTATCTGAAGCAGGTGGCAGCACCATTCCAGGACGCCCGGGTCGGCGCAGTGACCGCCTTGTTCCGCGGCAAGGCGAACAACGACCTGGCATCGAGCATCGATTGCGTGGGGTCGGCGGTCGAGTTCTGCTCCAGCGCCGTGGTGGCGCGCCGGCTGGAGGGAATGAAGTTCACGTTGGGCGCCACCATGGCCACCACCCGGCAGCGGCTGGCGGAGATCGGCGGCTTTGAAGCGCTGGTGGATCATCATGCGGACGATTTCGAGCTGGGCAATCGAATTGCGGAGCGGGGGTATCGGGTCGAGTTGCTCCGCGAACCGGTCTGGATGGTGTTTCCGGCGGAGGCGTTGGGCAGTTTTCTAAGACACGAGCTGCGCTGGTCGATCGGCCTGCGGAACATCCGGCCGCTGGCGCACCTGGGCCAGGTCTTCACCCACGGGCTGCCGTGGGCGCTGGCAGCGGCGGCGTCGGTGCACACCCGCTTTTTTACCCTGCTGTTTCTGGCTGTCTACCTGGTGCTTCGCTTCACGATGGCCTGGGTCGTTGGCGTCTGGGGCCTGAAGGACCTGGTGGTGCGCCGTAATCTTTGGCTGGTCCCGTTTCGGGATGCGCTGGCATTCCTGGTGTGGCTGGCTAGCTTTACCTCCAACCGCATCCAGTGGCGAGGCCTGG